>JAQTZZ010000072.1 GCA_028687545.1 Candidatus Wallbacteria bacterium | reverse complement strand
AGCTTCTAAGCCTTCTGCTTCCACAGGCACCCAGCCCATCAGAGGAATCAGTTCCTTGATCCTGGGGATCTGCTGCACCAGTTCTCCGGGAGGGGACAGCCTTTTAGCCTTGTACCCTTCGAATTTTTCATGCCTGAAGGTTTTCTTACCTGTATCGAGTGCAACCAGGCATCGGTCCGGAGCGAGATCTGAGCTCGCTTTCAGGAGCATGTTGAAGAAAGCGTGGATAGCACCTGTGGGAAAGCCGGAGCGGTTCCTGAGATTACTCTTGAACATGGCAAAAAATCCACGGAAAATCAGGTTGAAGCCATCCACGATCAGGATTTTCATTTTATTCTCCCAGCTGCCATTTAATTAGTCTTAATCTTATCAGCTGATCTGGAATTCCGAAACAACTTGTTACAATTTGTTACTCCCTGTTACATGAATTATCTTGAACAAGCAGATCAGTATAGGTATAATTTATTTATGGGCCGGGAGAGCCCGTCCGAATATCCTGCACTTTGATGGGGAATTAAGTTTGTGATCATATCTTAGTAAAGAGTAGAATACAAGGAGGGAGTATGAAGTTTGCAGGCCTTCTAGTGATCATCGTTCTGATCTGTTCTTCGGCATTATTCTCAGCCGGTTTTTCCAATCTTGAGGACCTGAAAAATCTATCCAGAAGCATGGAGAATGACCCTGCTTTCCAGGCCCAGTTCATGGTCAAGGCAGATCCGGACTCCATTCAGGAGAATATCCTTTTTGAAACATTCGATTACATGCAGAAAATGAGCTCCAAGTATCCGGACGCCATTTCCGACTCAGCCGCACAGGCTGTCAATAAGCTTCTCCAGCAGATCCAGGACGAGCTCAATTCACTGCAGTCCGCAGACCCGGAACAGAAAAAACTTATTTTCGACAGGATCGACCAGCTCAAGGATCAGCTGACAGACAAGCTAATGGATGCGGGGAACCGCAACTCCAAAAGCGCTCCTATCCAGGACGACAGCGACTTCGAATACTGCGACTCAGTTCCCTCGGACAACATTCCGGAAAGCGAACAGACAGGCCTTGACTACGCGCATCTCAATGACAGTGGAGAAATAATCCAGGAAACCGTGGGAGCCTCTAAAAGTGCTCCGGTCGGAGACGAGCGCGCAGGCGGCGTTTCCGGTGACGAAATCGCCAAACTGGCGCTTGCAGTTTCAGGTAAAAGCGGTAAAGTCGTTTACGGCACCACCTGCTATACCGCTGCCACGCAGAACGGAGTCCTGGCGTGCGCTGCAGTAGTCAGCGCGATCCTGAAAAAAGGTCAGTGTGTCCAGAAAATCAACCTGGCCTGCGTAGGACTGCGGGCAGACCTGAAGAAACTGGGCTGGCAGGATGTAGGCAAGAATTACGATAAGGGCGAAGTCGTTTACTGGACCAAATCTTCAGGTGACAGACCACGCCATACCGGAATCCTGGTTCAGAAGGATGTTTACAACAAATGGTGGACAGTCGATAATTCCTCGGGCGAAAAGAAAGTACTCAAACGCCCTCTGATCCGCTCTTACTACCCCGTAGTGCTTCCGGCTCAGAAAAAGTAGCCTTTTCCGTTTCAGTGTAAGCGGAATTCAGAAGTGAGGGGGGTAACATGAACAGACGCGGTATTGTGCTTCCATTGGTCCTTGTTCTGCTGCTTGTCCTGTTCATACTCGGCGTGTTCATGAACAAGTCAGCCATCAATGAATTCCGCTTCACTTATCGCAGCGCAGACCATCTGAGAGCTACATATCTGGCAGATGCCGCAATTCAGGCTACCCTGGCCCAGATCAAGGAAGGAATGAACGGCAAAAATGAGGAAGTCCGGAAGGTAATGACAGCTCTCGAAGAAAAAAAAGACTTCCTGGATTACCAGGATCTTAAAGACCCCTATAAAAAAGCCCTGGACGATCTGTCCGTGACCTTGAACGCCGCAGACAGCGGCAATTCCGTTGACAGCGGAGTCTACAAAGTCAAGAAAATCGAAACTACAGTCTCCAAATGCCTCCTGCTTCAAAAAAATCTCGGCGATAAATACGGTGACAGAACCCGCAGACTCTCGATCGCAGTTTCACTGGAATACACTGGGGCAGGCAGCAAAAAATTGAATTTCACCAAAAAAATCATCCAGTGCTTTGACGTGAAAGTGGCTGATGTTAGGCCGGTGGGGCTCCGCTATGTGATGATGGTGGCTAAAATCAATGATCCGGAAAAAGACTTCAACAACGGCGAGCATTTTTTCGTGAATTTCAAACCTGAAAACGGAGAGGAAAGCGACGGGATTTCCATCGGCAATGACGGAAAGGAAGCCGTGATCAGGTTGTGCGGCAGATATTCCGGACACGAGGACTGGGAGAAAAGCATCAAAGACCCGAAATGCGATCTGCTCAATGACCTGACAAAAGCCAATTCCCCTGAATCGCTGATCCCGGGGTGGGACGAGAACAAAGACAGTGCCTTTAAGCCGGAAGAGCCCTTTGTTCCTGACAATGAGCCCTGGGAGAAAAACGAGCGGCTGAGCGAAAAGAAAAAGGAAAACGAGCTTCAGTTCCTGACCGGCGGCCAGGACAAGCATGGTCCAGGGCCGGCCTGTTTCGATTGCAGTGAGACTGTCCACCAGAAAAGCACATCCAAAGTCCTTCTTAACACCGGCGGCGGCTGCAAGCTTGAGGATGCCACGCCCTTCGATGATTCAGGAAAAACCTGTGGAGATTACATCCCGTTTGCGAAATTCAAGCACCAGATCCTGAAGCAGGAAAATGGCCCTTTTTTCAACTCAGGGCTCGAAGACGGGAGAACTCACCTTTTCTACGAGAATTGTTCCAGGCCATGTCCGATTTACGGGAATGTACGCAAGGCCTGGGTATGTTTCAAGTATGAAGCTGAAGCTAAAGCGGATTCAGGCACAGTGCCGTTTTTCGAACCTGCCACTACCATGCGCTGTCAGGAAGCGGGAGACGGAATGGATGTGCTGCTGAAGATCCCCTGCGTCCATCATTACCAGAAATGGGACGATGATAAGTGCTGGGATGTCAACGACATGGCGAAAATCGCGGAAGCCAAGCCCGTTGTCAAGGGGAATTATCAGGTCAAGATGCGGAACACCACCTGGTCTTCATGGAGCAGCGGCGCATCTGAGATTGATCTCAGCCAGAATCTGAAATCAGCCAAGAATCTGGAAAAATTCTCCACAGTCATCAAGGATAGCTTCAGGCTGGGCGTCACCCGCAGAGTAGGCGATCCGGCAAAGGATAAAACACTTCTGGACGGGAATAAATTCTACCCAGAAGGCGTGCTGGAAATTACAGAGACAAAGGATCTGAACCTGATCATGAACAACCCCGGCATGCTCATCTCCGAAAAACAGCAGAAACTGAAAGGCTCAAAATACGAACCGGAGAAAAACCCATTTTTCAAGCAGAAAACCGCGCTTTCCCTTGTCTGCCAGGATACTGTGACCATCGGGAACGCTCCCATGAGAGCAGGAATCTGCTGCAAGGCCCCGGATGCAGATGCAGACGTCAACCTGGGAGGAAATCTAGTGGTTGAGAACATTGTGGTGGGGTCAGACAAAAAAATCCGCGGGAAACTTACTTATGACGGACTCTTCAAATCAGACGATTTTCTGGTGGATGATATCAAAACCAATCATAAATGCAGCTTCATAGTCACGATCAGTCCCATCCCGAATGAATATTTCGACGAAAATCAATTGAACTGAATCCAATGCTTTCAAGCCTTTTGAACCATGATTTTCGTATGTAAAAAAATATTTATTTTTACTGTTGACTGTGTCGCTGTTTTAGTGTATTATATAATTAGTACAGTGAAACAGTGAAATTTCTGGAAGGCGGTGAAATCATGTTCTCCTTGAACTTCAAAGACGACCAGCCCATTTACCAGCAGGTGGTGAATCAGGTGGCGCAGAAGATCGTCACAGGTGAACTCAAACCTGACGAGGAACTGCCCTCTGTCCGGAAACTTGCCGAAACTCTGGTCATAAATCCAAACACCATAGTCAGAGCATATTATGAGCTGGAACTGATGAAAATAGTGGAAAAAAGACGGGGGATGGGAACATTTGTGACAACCTGCGCTCCTGAAGTAGCGAAAAAGATCAGCCTGGACCTTTTGCAGGGGAAAATCGACGAACTGGTGCAGGAAGCGCATCGCACTTCAGTAAGTGAAGAAGGATTGATCAGCAGAATCAGAGACAGGTATGACCTGGTCACAAGCGGAAAAAATATTAAATAAGTGGACAAGGGGGAAATATGAAGAAGAAAATCACTCTGCTCGCGATCATTCTCATGGTGTACGTCGCATCAGCCTCCACAATGGATGCCAATCTGCTCAAGGCAGCGGAAAACGGGAATCAGAACGAAGCCCGGGAAGCTCTGAAACTTGGGGCTGATCCCGAAGCCAGGGACAGATTCAACGGGGAGACGGCACTGATCAAGGCCATCAAATCGGATTCTCCTGACCTGATAAAAATGCTGCTTGAGAACGAAGTCAAGGCTGACATAGAGACAGCTGACAATGAAGGAACTACAGTCCTGATTCATGCCATTCTGAGAAACGACAACAGGATTTTCAAGCTGATCATAGACAGGAAAATCAATCTGGACAGACCAGACAGGCGGGGAGTCACTCCCCTGATGCACGCTCTGGCTGAAAAAAACGAGGAAGCAGTGAAAATGCTGATCGACAAAGGGGCGGATATCTTCGTGAAGGACTGCAATGGCGCTTCAGCCCTCCTCTATGCGGTCGCCAATGACCTGCTGCAGAGCGTGACTCTGCTCCTTTCAAAAGGCGCCAGAAAATTCGAATCCGACAGATTCGGCTATGATTCCTTCAGTCTGGCGGAACGAACCGGGAATCACGAAATTCTCGGACTGCTGAAGGGCAATTCACATGCAAACAGGCAGTATGCGGAAAACCCGCTTCTGAAAACGGGATCAAGATAAATTAAAATGAAAGGAGCTTTTATGGATAAAATCACAATTCAGCTGAAGGATATCAGAAAAAAATTCCTGGACAAGAGGGTCTTGAACGGAATCAATCTGGAACTCGGTTCTGGTTCGATCCTGGGACTGCTGGGGCAGAACGGGGCAGGTAAAACCACCCTGATCAGGATCATGGTCGGACTTCTGGAACACGATGCAGGCGAGATCTCAATTCTGGGGCTTTCTCCAATCCGGGATCATGTTGAGCTGATGAACAGGGTCGGATATCTTCCGGAAAACCGTGACCTCTATGACTGGATGACAGTTTCGGAAATCATTGCTTTCTGCAAGGGAATCTACAAGGAATGGGACGACACTCTGGTGGAAAAAAACCGGAAAAGGATTGGGATCGCTGACAACCAGAGGATCGCCGACCTCTCATTCGGCCAGCGCAGCATGCTCTGCCTGATACTGGCGCTCGGACACAAACCTCAAGTCCTGATCCTGGACGACCCTTCCGCAGGCCTGGATATCACTACCCACAAGGAAATCCTGGCAGCCATCATCCGGGAGGCGGCGGACAATGGAACGAGCGTGTTGCTTTCTTCCCATTTCATCGGCGAGATCGAGCGGGTCTGCGACAGGATCGCAATCCTCAGGGATGGTGTTTTCAAAGAATGCCAGGAGCTCGATTCTCTGCTCTCAAAGTTTTCCTGTGCTCTGATTACAGGAGGAGAACATCCGGACACGATCGTGCTTGAAAAAGGAGACAATTGGGCCAAAGTCGTGATCCCTTCAGTCGCTGCCAAAGACCTGGAGAGAAATGCCAAAATCAATGAAATCAGGCCTGCCACTCTGGAAGAGATTTATCTGGCATTGGCCAGATGAGGGGGGAAACATGAAGGTGTTCAAATTGACGAAAATTTATCTGAGCCTGATCAGGAAAGAGATTTTAGCATCAGTGATCCTGTCAATACTGACATTTTCCCTGCTGTTTCTATTACCTGACAGGGACATTCTTTTTCAGGAAGACGGCAGATACTGCATTCTGCAGAATTCCGTCTATATCCTGGCAATCCTGTTAATGGTGACCTCAAGCTTCAAACTGTCACTTTTCATCAAGGAAAAAAATTCTTTCTGGCATCTGCCTGTAACAACTTCAAGCATCGCTCTCTCATTTGTATTGACTCTCCTGATTGCGGCAGGGGTTTATTCTCTTTCCCTTAATCTGGCCGTCTCGCCATTGACCAGAGTGTTCGAAATCGCGGACCGGGGAAGCGGTTATACGGAAAGAGATATCCGCCTGGCCAGGAATCCGGAAGAATGCATAGACAACCTTGGGATCCAAGTGCAGAGTATTTATCTGATAAAATCATTGATAGATCCATTAGAAGTCAGGTATTACATAAGAAGGTATAAAATGAGCGAAAATGCCACCGCACTAGATGTGTATACCCGAATCGTAGGGCGCTGGAAGGCTGAGCAGAAGTATCGAAAGTCTGTCTATGAACAGTTGGATCTGAGCAATTACCGCAGCTTGAATGATTTCTCAGCAGGTTGTTTCTATACTTTTTTCAATGCAGGCGTATGGGGTCTGGTACTTTCGACTGTGATCCTTTCGGCAGAGAGTTTTGCCGGGATCGCCTCGGCGGCTACCGGGGGATTGATTCTCTTTTCAGTGCTGCAGCGCTCACAGTTTATTCTGACATCTTTCACAGACTCCTATAATCCATTCCAAATTTTTATTAACCCTGATACCTCCTATTGGCATCTGTCAAAAATCTGTTTCTTCCACGACATCCCCTGGCAATATTACTCCTTCCATCTGCCAGGGCTGGTCCTTGTCTTTTTCCTGTTCCTGTGCGGTTTGATCCATAGAAAAAGGCACAATCTCAAGAGTTTCAGGATTCCAGTTGAGAAAATGGAAGCTGAGCTGAAAAGACCTCTTCTGATCCACTTTTTCAAACCGGATTCCCTGCTGAAATACGAGCTGATCAAGCTCAGCAATTCCTTTGTGGCAGCAGTGTTGATCTGTCTGATGATTCTGCTGTCCGCAATGCTTTACCCGATGACCATCTACATCACCTCATATTCAAAGTATTTTTTCCTGGCACAACTGCTTGTCACATCACTTGTTTCGCTGGCCTTGGGCAGCATGCTGCTCAGTCTGCAAAGCGACAGAGCCGGAAAAAGGAGATTCATTTCGGATTTCACCATGTCGCTCCCGATAATGCAGGAGCAGATCTTGAGCACAAGATTCAGGAGCGCTCTTGTGTATCTCCTGCTCCCTCTCCTCACAGCCTGGATTGTGATTCTGGGTTTCGGGGGCAAGCTGGACTTGATTATTTTCACCAAAAGCCTGGTTTTGTTCCCGCTGCTGGCCTTTTCTCTTTATTATTTTGTTACTGTCCTCCTTTCTGTAAAACCGGAAAATTCCTGCTGGAATTACTTCAAGCCTGTATATCTCGGGTTGATCATTCTGCCTGTTCTGTGCCACGATCCCTCAGATGCAACCGGGAGATACGACATTTTCCTGGCCCTGGAATTTCTCTGCACTGTCTGGCTCTTCTATTTGACAAGGAAGCTTACTGGGGCAAGAATGATTTGAGAGGATATTCCCAGATAATTTCAGGAGGTCTTATGAAAAAAACTGTTGTGTTTCTGCTGATCCTGTTGTGCCTGCCGGTCTTTGCCGGTCCGAAGGAGAATGAACTGTTCTCAGCTGTCGATGAGGACAATTACCAGAAAGTAAAAGTTGCAGTACTGGCTGGTGCTGATCTCAATGCCAGAAACAGCGAAGGCCTGACTGCAGTCGATCTTGAGGTCAACAAGCTGAAGGACAAGTGCCTCACCTCCAGCAAAATTCTCGATCTGTTCAATGCCCATGGCGCAGCTGTTTCTATCGGCACTAAACCAGCAACCACTTCCCCTGCTGTTGAACTCTGCCTGGCCAACATGAGAACCCTCGAATCAGCCCTGGAAATGGTCCTGATGGAGAACACAGACAAAATCCTCGACCCCATCGATAAAAGTGGATTCAGCCTGGATTTCCTTAAACCCTGGATCCCGGGCAATACTATCCCAACCTGTCCGGCTTATGGAATGTATTTCATCTCCGGGGATCGCGAGAAAGGATATTACCTGGAATGCTCGGAACACGGAACTGTCGATTCACCTAAGGAAAATGCGGTTGCGGTAAGTAATGAATCACAGAAAGAAGTTAAAAAGCCTCAGAAGGAAGCATCTGTCACGATGACTTTCAAATCTACTGCCGCAGATGCTGTGATCATGGCCATCGCCAAGACCACCGGCATCAACATAGTCTGTCCGGGCAGCCTGGCTGAAAAAAGAATCAATGCATCCTTCAAGAATACTCCAGCCGGTGAAGCACTGTCTGACATAGCGCTCCAGCTCGGTACCACGCTTCAAAAAACAGAGAAAGGATACGTGTTCATCGAGAAATCCGAGGGAAAGAAGTAGAGCGAGGTACAGAGGAAGAAAACGCCATTCATACCTCAATCCGAAGTTTGAGATCAGTACGAGGCGGCGAAGAGTGAGTGAACGAGCCGTACTTAAAGGTACGGTGAGGAACGAACGATGAGCCAACGAAGTAATGATCCAAAATTCGGATTGAGGAGATGGTCGGGGCGACTGGATTTGAACCAGCGACCACTTGAACCCCATTCAAGTACGCTAGCCAGGCTGCGCTACGCCCCGACGTCTTTTATTTTATCCCGGCGCACCGGCACTGTCAATGTCAGCCGGGGCTTGGACCATCATACCACAGAAACGGCTTGTTTTATGATATATTTATCTGATGTGCTGTAAAAAAGGCTTCAGCCTGCTGGAACTTGCCATGACCCTCGTCATCCTGTTGATCCTGACAGCCCTGCTTTCCCCGGAAGTCATCGAACAGATCGAACGTACCAGGATGGCACAGGCCTTCAGTCAAGGGAATGATCTGAAACAAAGGCTGCTGGAATACCAGATCGATCCCTTGAAATTAAGGCCAGCTCAGGATAGAGGTACTTTTCACAAGACCACAAACACAGGCACCAGAGAAGTAATCATGGACGATCTGGTGCTGGATGGTTATCTGACAAACTATCCTTACAATCCGTGGCATAACAAATGGGAAATAAAATACGAGCTCGACCCTGATCCTGCGAAAAACATTAAAACCATTAAAATCTCCAGCCTGACAGGCATTCCCAACCCAACCGACACTGAGGCCTTAGAAAAATCCTCCGTTTTAAAGGAAATTTATGTTGGTACTGTGGAAATCGGCGACTGACAAAGCTTTCACACTGGTGGAAATGATGATCGCAATTGTGATCATTTCCATCATGTCTGCGATAGCCTATCCCTATTATCTCACCACAGTTCACGAAGCCAGCCAGCGCAGGGCTTACAATGACTTCAAGACCATCGGAAACGCTGCGATCAATTATCATCTCAATTATCAGAAATGGCCGCAGAATATCAATGATCTCTGCCCCATGTATCTTGAGAAAAACATGACAGATCCCTGGGGGAACAACTATACGATCATGACCCTGCCCAAGACAGTAGAACGACCGGTCGGATCAGGCAACAACATCACAATCAACTGTTTCTATGTTTTCACAACCTCGCGCAGATTCCTGTATCCGAATGATGACACTACTTTCCATACAACCAGCGAGATCGGACCATCCTGGCAACTGGTAGAAACAGAATAATTGCTCTTGATTTTTTCTTCTGTTTTTCGTAGAATGAAAACAGGATAGTAAAGGCCTCGCCTTTTACGTGTTTAAGATGACAAGTTTCAAGCCTACGCCCTGTTTCAGGGAATCCGACTCCCGGATTATCCGGCAGGACACTTACGGGTGGCAACACTACGAAGTCTGCTGGACGCCGGGGGGGACAACCAACCTGCTGTGAGCAGGTTTGAAACGATTCTTACACGATCAGGTGGGGTCTTTTCATTTTGTTGAAAAACAGCCATCTGCGTCGTTGCGCTCGACCTCGTCACTACGCAGTACGTTTAAGTACAGCTCGCTCCTCGGCCTCGCGCGCCTAGCATCTGACTGTTTTTGAACAAAATGGTAGGACTTCGTTAAAAGAAAAAAGGTGGACCCTTTTCAGAACATCCACCTGCAGTCCTTTTTTTAATTCTGTTCTCGGCTTCTCAGGGAAAGTATCAGCGTTGCGTCATCCAGCTTCTGCCTGGGATCAACAAACCAGTAGTAATAATCCTTGAATTCATCGATGAGTGCGTTTAATTCAATGCCCTTTCTGTAATGATCCCTTAAAAATCTCTTTAGCCTGTCTGCACCGAACGGGGTTCCTTCTGAATCGATGGCGTCAGTGATGCCGTCTGTATACATGGCCAGCAGGTCACCGTATCTGAACCTGGCTTCCTGGCGGCTGTATTTCGCCCCGTCGAACATGCCCAGCATCAGTCCGCCGCTGTTCAATTCCAGAAATTCTTTGTCCCCGTTGAAGATCAAGGGATAATTATGACCCGCGTTGCAGAATGAAAGCATGTCGTTCTGCTCATCCAGTACGCCCATGAAAAGCGTCACGAACATCGAATCCATCAGACATTTCCGCAGATATTCGTTCAGCTCTGTAATCACTGCTTCGGTCTTATCCAGCACTTTGTGCTGAGCCGCGTAATGGATGATGCTTCTGATCATCACCATCAGCATCGAAGCAGGCACGCCTTTACCTGAAACATCGCCGATCAGGAAAGCCTTATGGGACTCATCCAGTTCCAGCATGTCATAATAATCACCACCAACGATGTGCGCCGGTTCATAAAAGCAGGCTGATTCCAGCCCTTTAAGCCCGGTGCATTGAGAAGGGAGAAGATTGATCTGGATTTTTCTCGCAACTTCCAGCTCATGTTCAATATAACCGCTGGTGATGGAATTGATGATCCCGGCTTTGGGAAAATCGGAAATAGGATCCTGAAAATCCCTGAAACTTCTTTTCCCCTCGAAAGCGATCTTACTGTAGTCTTTTTTTGTGTTTGCTACTCCATACTTGTAGACGCTCATACTCTATTTCCTCCTTGTCCGCTTGTTAACTACATTTGATCACCTCCTTCATTAGGCTGCAAAATGGACCTGACCCGATTTTAGCTTCAGGTTCAGGAATGGGCTCGCTTCCATCCAAAAACGAATGCCCCCCTCGCAGAAGCAAAGGCCCTATAATTTAAATAATACCCGCCATCTAAGAAAATTCAAGCACAGACCGCTTCCCATATCGGGAATATCAGCTCTGCCTTACTGGAACCTGTTTACATTTCTTTCAGGCCAGGTTTTTAAGAGCTTCTGATTCAGTGGGAAATATCTTGATGAAAAGATCCGCTTTGGTGAGTTTGATGACCATTTCCACCATGGAATTTGGGGCATAGGCCACCAGCTTTCCGCCATTTTTCATGACCACCGCACAGAATTTCCTGATGACTGCAATTCCTGTACTGTTAGTGAAGTTCAGTTTTTCCAGATTCAAAGCCACATTGGCTCCTTTCAGAGCTACAAATTCACTCACAAAAGAGGCCAGCATTTCTTCGCCCTCGAAGTCCAGATCGCCGGAAATATCAATAATTATGGCCAGACTGCCGGAGTCCAGTTTTTTTTCCCGTCTTACGATCTCAATTGACATTTATTTTTCCCGCAGGATTCGTGATATTGTCGGACGATTTTCCGACCAGTACAATCTAAATCAATATTAATACCAAAAAAGGCTTTGTCAACGATATTTTTCTTTTTCTCCTGACTCGAACCTCGACTCTGATTGTCAAAGCGCTATTCCAGGTTTATCATGTAGATATCCAAAGAAGCAGCGATCACAGGGAGCCTTCATGACTAAAATCACAACCATCCTGCTTGCATGGCTTTTTATCGCGCCCTCAATCGCCGGAGATTTCAAGATCGCAGCGATTCTCGACAAGACCGGCCCAACCAGCGATGTCTGCCTTTCCTATCTCCAGGGCATCGGAGATTACCTCTCATACACCGGCGGCAGATGCGGGAACAATAAGATCAGTCTGATCAGTGGTGATTATCAATACATAGTGCCCAAGTCCTTGCAGCTTTTCCGAAAATTTGTTGAATCCAGTGAAGTCCTGGCAGTGATCGGCTGGGGCACAGGTGACAGCATTCTGCTCTCATCCCTTGCCGAATCCAGTGAAGTGCTTTTTGTACCTGCCTCTTTCGCCGATTCGCTGGTCTCTCCCTGCAGGAAGTTCACCTTCAATCCTTTCTCTACTTACAATGAAGAATTCAAGGTGCTTCTGCAATACATCGCAGCCGATTCCGAGAGGAAAAGCCGGAAAGCCAAGGTTGCGATCGTTTATCATGAAAGCGGATTCGGCAGATCACCGCTCGATCAGGGCAGACATCTGGCCAGAAAGCTGGGAATCGGGATCGTGGCAGAGATCCCGCAGAGTTCCCTGATCACAGATGCTGAAGACATTTTTAACCAACTGATTGATAAGAAACCGGACTATGTGATAATCCAGGATACTTTGCAGCGGGCCGCGCTTGATCTGCGGGATGGAAAAAAAGTCCTGCCTGATGCCCAGTTTCTCGGTACTTACTACACCCTGGACAACAGGATTTTCGATGTGGCCGGAGCCGCAGCCGAGGGTTTCATCTCCGTTTCTCCCTTCCAGTGCTGGGATTATGACAGCGGGGAAATCCGCCTGATGCACGATTTCGTAAAAACACGCAAATCTCCGGAATCAATGCAGATGCAGTACATTCAAGGCTGGATCGTGGCAAGGAGCATCTGCGACGCCCTGAAAAAGGCCGGTCCTTCTCCCACCCGGTTGAAACTCCGTGACGCATACGAATCCCTCACTGCATACAATACCAATGGTGCGAGCGGATCTGTCAGCTTTTCCCCTGCCAACCACAAGGGATCCAGAACACTGATGCTTTACAGAGCAGGAGTAAAAGACAGAAAATTCGCTCCAGCAGGCGACTGGGTGACAATTCCTGAGTGAATTCGATTAAAATTAGTATCTAAATCTACCGATAGTATAACAAACCACAAAATTCCAGAGGAGTCGAATATGGAAAGAAATGAAGTATTGCTAAGGCTTCAGCGCGAATTCAACGACAGCGCCCCGAATGTCCGGATGATCTGCGAACTGCTGGTTCAGCTGGGTATGGAGAACGACCTTCAGAAATGCTATTCCCTCGACGACCTGAAACAACTATGGCTAAGGATAAAAAGCGTCTGAACGAACTCTGTGAAAGTTGCCTCAACAGCTGCAAGCAGAGCATTGAGGTGGCGATCGTCAGCTGCGATAGATATACTCCGCAGCTGGAATTGAAGTTTAAAAAAGTATCTGCACCGGCTAAACCAAAGACAAAAAAACCGCCCCGCAGAAAACCATTAAAGAAGTGATTAGTGATTAGTGATTAGTGAATGGTGAATGGTGAAGAGAAAGACATATTCAGAACCAATCACTATTCTCTAATCACCAGTCACTTTTAAATTACCAGCTTAACCAGCATTTCCTTAAATTCGGCCAGTGTAATTCCTTTGATATGTTCGCCTTCCCTGGTCCGCACTGTCAGTTTCCCGCTTTCCACTTCCTCGTCTCCGATTACGACCATGAAGGGTACTTTCATCATCTGGGCCTCACGGATCTTGTAATTGACCTTTTCAGAACGCAGGTCTTCCTCGACCCTGTAGCCGGCCTGGAAAAGCTCTTCATATATTTTATGTGCACAGCCATTATGCCTGTCTGTAATCGTCAGCACACGTATCTGCACCGGCGAGAGCCAGAACGGGAACTTGCCGTTGAGATGCTCGATCAGCACTCCGATGAAGCGCTCCAGGCTGCCCACGATCGCGCGGTGCACCATGATCGGCCGCTGCTTCTCGCCCTTTTCGTCTATATAATGCAGATTGAAGCGCTCAGGAAAGTTGAAATCCACCTGGATGGTGGAGCACTGCCAGGTTCGTTTGAGCGCATCCCTGACCTTGAGATCGATCTTGGGTCCGTAAAAGGCACCATCTCCTTCGTTGATCTCATAGGGCAGTTTCATTTCTTCCAGCGCATCCTTAAGAGCCTGTGTGGCCAGGTCCCAGGTGGCGACCTCTCCGATGAACTTCTCAGGCCTGGTGCTGATTTCCAGCTTGTATTCGAAGTTGAACAGCTTCATCAGGTAATCCGCCAGGTCCATCACCTTCTTGATCTCGTCCTTCAGCTGCGACTGGAGGCAGAAGATATGGGCATCGTCCTGGGTGAAGCCCCGCACGCGCAGCAGTCCGTGCATCACGCCCGATTTCTCGTGGCGGTAGACAGTACCGAGTTCGAAGAATTTGATCGGCAGCTCCTTGTAGCTGTGCAGCTGCGAGCCATAGATCAGCACATGGCCCGGGCAGTTCATGGGCTTGACTGCGTATTCTTCCTCCTCGATGTTGAAAAAATACATGTTGTCGTGGTAAAAGCCATAATGCCCCGAGATCTTCCAGAGATTGGCGTTGTAAATATGCGGGGTAGCTACCATCTGGTAGCCACGTCTCCTGTGCTCTGCCTTCAGGAAGTTCTCAAGACTGGTCTTCAAGGCAGTGCCGTAAGGCAGATAGAGGATCAGCCCGGCACCGGCGGTCTCAGGCTCAGTGATGAAGAGCTTGAGATCACGACCGAGCACACGGTGGTCACGTTTCTTCGCTTCCTCGAGCAGGGTGATGTGTTCGTCGAGCTGGCTCTTCTTGGGAAAGGAAATTCCGTAGATGCGCTGCAGCATTCTATTTCTCTCGTCGCCTCTCCAGTAAGCGCCGGCCACTTTGAGCAATTTGTAATGCTTCATCTGGCTGGTGCTGGAAAGATGAGGACCGCGGCAGAGGTCAGTGAACTCTCCCTGAGAGTAGAGACTGACAGAGGTCTCACCCTTGGTTTTCAAGGCTTCCAGCATTTCGACCTTGTATTTATTGTCTTCGCTTCTGAATTTGGCGATGGCTTCGTCGATGGGCAGTTCCGTCCGTCTGATCGCCAGATCTTCCTCCGCGACCTTTCTCATCCCGGCTTCAATCTTTGCGAGGTCTTCTTCCGAAATCGGCGATTCCAGGTCTATGTCATAATAAAAACCTTCCTCAATCGCCGGACCGATAGCGAGCTGGGCTTTGGGCCAGATGCGCTTGACTGCCTGTGCCATCAGATGCGAGGTGGAATGCCAGAAAACTTCCTTGCCCTGGGTTTTCTCGAAATCAATAATCTCAGCCTTGGCTTTTTCGGCCAGATTGCCGGGGAAATGAGCTGAGAGGTCACGCAGTTCTCCGTTCAGGGAAACTGCCAGCGCTTCCTTTTTGTACCTTGGAAACCGAGCCAGGATGGTTTCTCCAATGCTCTGGCCTTCATTTATCTCCAGTTCCTGATTTTGAAACATGATTTTGCCCATACTGCCTCCTATACCGTAAATGTACGGGTGAACTGCCGTTCACCCCTAACTTATTATATCCGCCTGTGCCTTAATTACAAGCGTTACCCATAGATTTTATCATTTTTCTGTGCAGGCGGAAGGCTGTTCACCCCTACTTGTAAAATTCGATTTCAGGCCATAAAATGATCCTATCATGAATAAAATCAGCTTTCTCCATTGCGGTGATCATTCAGACAGGATCCACGCTGAAACTGAAGCTCTGGCTTCAGCCGGATTCAGCGTCAGGGTGACGGTTTTGCTCGGAAAAAGCCGCCTGTCCTCTTTTTTTTTTCAGCCATCCGCGCCCTGGCCAGGCTTTTCAGGCAGAACCCGGCAGCTGTCCACTGCGCAGGAATTGACGCTGCCCTGACTGGATCAGCCTACCATTTGTTAACCGGAAAACCCTTTGTTTATGAAGTAATTGGTTCTTCACACTGTGTTCCTTTGAATTCTTTCCTCTGGTTATACAAATTTCTGCATCGTATCTGCTTATCTTTAGCAGCGAAAGTGATCTCCCATCTTTGGGGATTTCAGGAAAACTGCAGTAGCCTCCAGGACAAATTCATCGAAATCTCCGCCTGCCCCCCTCTTTTCCGCGATTTTGACACGAACGGCCTGTTCGCTGATTTCAACCTCACCCGCGAACGGCATAAAATTATTTTTCTGCTCGATACTGATCAGCGCGGCACTGATCTTTTCCTGGAAACTGCTCAGGTTCTTCATTACAATCCACAATTGAAATTTGTGCTTCCGGATTCTGCGGAGAACAAAGCCAGTGCCCTGGAAATTTCCGGAGAAGTGCCTGAGAATGTTTATTATTTCAAAAACAAGGCGGATAATTTTTTAAATTACCTCAAGGATGCCTCAATCGGGTTATTGCTTTCTCAGGAGACTGATCCCTACTTTCAAGGGAAAGGTTTCTATCAGCTTCTGATGGCTTCAGTCCCTGTAATTGTCCCTGCAGGCGGATTCACCGAAAAAAGGACAATGGAGCTGGGCGTGGGAAGCGTCCTTCTCAGGAATGATCCGATTGAACTTGCCAAGGTCATCCTTTCCATGCTCTACGATCATCAGCAGTATCCGCTCCTGAAAAAAAACTGCTGCAAGGCTTCGGAAAAATACTGCTGGGAAAATGAGAAAGCCAAACTGACTGAACTATACAGGACCCTGCTCCAGTAGTTCAGCTTTTTCCGAGATTATTTAAAACTCCCCGCTGATCACCCTCACCTCTGTAGTCAATGTGGTGTCATTCTCATTGTATGTTGCAGTAAGTTCTGCGGTCTCAGCTGCAGCAGGTGCAGTGAAGACATTTCCGTTCAATGTACCTCCGCCCGTTGTCAGCGACCAGGTGATGTCGTGAGCTTCACTGGTTCCGCCATTGTACAGGACCTCGGCAGTGCCAGGCAGCTGGAATTCGCTTTCCAGAGCTACATGGACTTCAGTTGTGCTCAGGAAGATATTCACAGGGAAAGCCGGGGATTCAAGTTCTGAGTACCAGACGTCGTTCCTCGGTATGCCGTCGTTCCCGGCAATAATCCACATTTTGTTGTTGAAGTAAATCAGCTGGTGGGAGCACCTAGCAGACATGCCTGAAAATTCCGTTGTCCTGATCCAGTTCAAGCCATTTTCAGATTCCCAGATGTCGCTCAGCATCGTGTGATCAGGCCTGATGCCGCCTACAATCCAGAGCTTCCTGTCAAAGCTTGCCAGAGAATAAGCGCTTCTTGCTCCAATACTGGCTGAATTTGTAATCTCCTGCCAGTTGATGCCGTCAATTGAACACCAGACATCAT
>JAQTZZ010000071.1 GCA_028687545.1 Candidatus Wallbacteria bacterium | reverse complement strand
CTTTGCATGAACCCCAGGGAGATCCGCCAAAAAAATGGGATACCAACGATGAAATCGAGCTTTCCAAAGATCAGCTGGTGGACGGCAAGTATCAGGTGCTGGACACCACTGAATGGAATCACTGGATAGCTCAGCCGATACCAGTGGACTGCACCCTGAATTTCAAATCCAAACCGGATTTCGGCGCAGGATCGCAGTTCATTGTCCGCGATTTCCGCTCAGGCGCGACCCGCAGAATGGAGAAACTGAGCCATGACAGCACGGTTTACGACGGGAAAATGTTCCGCCCTGAAGGAATCGTGGAATGCACCATGCCCGAAGACCTGAGTTTTACAGTCGCCAATCCGGGCTGCCTCCTCACCGAACGAGGCCTGAAAATCGACCGTTCCAGCTATCAGGACTGCCGGAGCTTCGTGCCGCCTACTGCCCTGGGAATAGTTACCCGTGACGGGATCACTGTCGGGAACGGAACAGTCAGGGCAGGGATCTGCTCGAAATCAGGAATCCGCATGAGTACCAGGCTGGTAGGCAACCTGGTGGTCGAAGAGATCCACAAGGAAGATATTTCAGGCCGGCTGATCTTTGATCACATACTCCGCCGCCTCAGTGAAGAGGGATACGGCAATGACACCGCGAAGCAGGCCTGCTTCGTGATGACCATCAGCCCGATCCCTCAGGAATTTTTCGACTGGAATAATTTGAAGTAAAAATCCGGATTTCGAGTATAATTAAATTGGTGATTCCTGGATTCCAGCTTCAGGGAAGGAAGTCATGAAAAAAACAATACTGGCAATACTGACAATCGGATTCCTCTTCAGCGTCTCGCCGATACTCAAGCCCATGGGAGCTGTTGCGGACGATTCAGTTTATCTGCCTAAGACCGAAGACCGTGGAAAGCACGATGGCTTCGCGCCTTTGAAACTTGAAAATCTGATCCAGGACTATCTCGAAGGCAGAGGTAATCCGGAGCTGCTGCGCACCTCCTTCCGTGCCCTTAAACTGAGCGGAAGCGGTCTGCTTCAAAAAGTGAAGCAGTTCATCAACGAAAAATATTACCAGTCATCTCCTGAGCGTTCCCTGGAACTTTTGTCGCTGATCTCTGAAGTGGAATCTGAAAACTGATCTTATAGGTTCGAGGATCGAGGTACGAGGTTCGAGAAGTACAGTACCCCGTTCCCCGTACCTCGGACCCCGAACCAATAAATTATGGAAGCAGTTCATCGACCCAGTCATGCTGGAGAATCAGTCCCCGGCCGTCAGGGAAAATCGACAGATTCAGGTCTTTACAGACTGCAAAAGTCTGAGTGCCTTCAAGAGCAGTAGAAAGGACCCTGAACGCCTGCTGGAATTCCTTGTCTGAAGCCTGATTAGCCACCTGCTCCGCGCTAAGCTCAAGCACATCCAGTTCGTGGTTTTTAAGCTTCAGCATTGCGACTGAGGGTTGTTCGAACCTGAAAATGCAGCGGCTGATTCCTGGAGATCCTTCATAATAGTCAGGGTTTGCGTCGAGCAGGATTTCTGAACTCTTCGACCAGCCTAGGAATCGATAAGGTCCAGTGCCTGTCGGCTGGTTGAAAAAGGAATTACCGGTCAGATTTTCCTTCAGTAAAAGATGAGACGGCAGCATCCCGAAGGTCCATAAAGAGGTCTCTGCGGCAGCCGGTTTGCAGTGAACCTTCAGATTATAAAGATCAATCACTTCTATGCTTTCCAGAGCAGAAGTAAGGTTTGTCAGAGAACCGGTTTCCTTGATTTTTTCCAGAGTGCAGAGCAGGTCTGAAGCAGTGAATTCCACTCCGTCATGCCAGCGGATCTCGTTTTTCAGGATGATCAGGATGCTTCTGTTTCCATCCCCAGGCAGAAATTCTTTGACCAGGTCCGGTTCTGGTCCGCTGTCACCCGGCCTGAACAATCCGTTAAAGATCAGCCGGCTCACCGCAAGCCTGGCCGGGTCAGAACTGAGAGGATTCAGAGAGTCAGGTTCGGACAGAAGATTGATCAGGAGAAAACTCCTGCCTGAGGGCTCCTGAACAGGTGATTCATGGCGGATCGGCGGATTAACCAGCGGCGGGGAAAGCTGTCCTCCGCAACCCGAAAATAAAATCGATCCGACCAGAATAATAATCAGAAGAAGCATCTTAACATGTTATCATACAAAATTCAGAATTTCCTTTACAAAACAAATTGACTTGCATCACTTTTCACCTATAATTTAAGTATCAAGGCTTCGGGGGGGAAATGCTTTTTAAATACTTGCTGCTTTCAGTTTTCCTGCTCTCGATCACGGCTTCCCAGGCTTCAGCCATCTCCTGCACCTTCAACTGGCCGCCTGACAGCCTCAGTCTCGAACCGAGCATAGTCGCTTTCATCGACGGGGCCCAGCAGTCGCTTGACATCAGCATCTATCAACTCGACAATGATGGAATAGTCAACGCCATCGTAAGCGCAGCCAAACGCCTTAGCGCTGCCAATGTCCGCCTGGTCACTGAATCCAAATACTACCACAGCGATAAATATACAGGTTATAAGACTATCGAAGCTGCAGGCGTGAAAATCATTCCTGATGATTTCGCCGATGGAACAGACCGCGGCCAGTGCCACCACAAATTCATCATCCGCGACAAATCGGCAGTACTCAGCGGTTCCACCAATTTCACAGACACCTGCACTCTCAAGAACAACAACAACATCATCATCCTGGACACTCCGGATGTAGTGCCCCTCTATCAGCAGGAATTTGACCAGATGTTCGTGGAACACAGATTTTCCATCAAGAAACATGCTTTACAGGGTACCCACGAATTCACAATCGAAGGAAAAAAAGTAGAGATCTATTTCGCGCCATACGACAAAGTCAGCGGGAAAATTCTGAATCTGCTCTCTTCAGCCGATCATTCGATACTTTTCTGCATGTTCACCTTTACAGATGAGGATATCATCAAAGTAATGATGGACAAATGCAAGGCCGGGGTGCAGGTATACGGCATCTTGGACCGCTGGCAGGCAACTTCAGGCTACAGCGCATACACTCCGTTCAAAGATGCAGGAATGAATGTAAAACTGGACATCCACAAAGGCTTCCTGCATCACAAGTTCATTGTGATCGACGCAGGCACTGATTCGGATCCCACAGTGATCACAGGCTCCTTCAACCTCACCTCCACCGCTGATTCCAATAACGATGAAAACCTGGTCGTAGTACATGACTCTGAACTCGCTCAGCAGTATATGGCCCAGGTCAGAAAAAATTTCGACGATACGACCAGCCAGATGGTCCTGAACGGTGTCCCGCAGGTTTCAAGCCACCAATCATCACTTGAATCCTCTTTGCTCATTTCCAAGGTCAGCTTCAAAGACCGTTCAGGCGACTGGATCGAACTCTATTGCCTGGACGACGGGAATTCCGGCAAGGGGATGGAGATCGGGAATTATTATCTGGAAAGCGACTCTGTACTGAAAGTGATTCCACCGGCTGCCAGGATCAGGACCGGTGAATTCCTGATCGTAACCCAGGGAGACAGCCGGATCGATGAAACGGCTTCCAGGAACGGTGTTTTACGCCTATTTGCCCAGAAGTTCAAGCTTACAGCCACTGACGAACAGATTCTTCTCAGGAATCAGAAAGGTGAGATTGTAGACGCAGTCTGCTGGACCAATCACGATGGAAAATTTCCCAGAGGTGAAGACAAGGATCTGCAGAAAATCGTAAACAACGGACAGTGGAAGTCTGCAGCCGAAAACGCGGGTGTGGACTCTTCCAAGGTACCTGCAGACTACATTATCACAAGGGATTCCTCTTTCCTGGACACTAACACGGCTGATGACTGGATCATTACCAGGGAGGCTGCCCAGGGCAGAACATTTCCCGGAGCATCAGTCTCAGGGGAAACACTGAACAAAATCCTCAATCATTGATTGCCTGTTCATTTTCCGATAAGATTAGTTATCTTGTTTGTAAAAAGGCCTCATGCTGAAAAAGCATTTTATCCAGATTTTTATCGTGGCAGCCGGATTCTCTGTTTTGACCATCCTGCTGATTTACTTTTCCAGTCTGAGATCCTTTTTTTTCACTGGATTGATCATCACAATCATGATTTCCGCCGCCACGCTGACAATTTCCTGGCTGCTCTGCAGGAACCGGAATCCGTTCAGGGAACTGATGACAGGAATCTCGGAACTTGCCAAGGGTAATCTTGATTATCAGTTCCCGGTAAATCAGAGCCACGAAACCCTGGAACTTGCTACAAACATCAACCGGATGACATTGAATCTCAAGCAGAAATTGAATACAATCATCACTTCAAACCATGAACTTGACTTGAAGAATCGGGCCATGCAATGCCTGATCCAGGTCAATCAGGCCATCATCAATATTCCTGACATGAGTCAGCTTTTGACCAAGATCCTGGAAATTCTGGCTGAAGCTGTTAACTGTGAGCATGCCTCGCTGATGCTCCTGGAAGGACGCAGCCTGAAAGCCAAGGTGGTTTACTGGAAAGACCGGATCATTGAAATAGAGGAATGGATCACTTTCCCGGTCGGAGAGGGGATTGCCGGAAAATCACTGGAACTGAATGAACCGCTGCTGGTCAAGGACGTGGAAAAGAGCGACTATTTCATCCCTTACCAGAAACTTAATCTGAACTCAGGCCTGCGGAACATGATCTGCCTGCCGCTGTGCGTGGACAATCAGCCGATCGGGGTGATCAATCTTCTCAATAAAAAGAACGGGTTCTTCAATTCAGACCTGAAACTGGGCATGGCGCTGGCCGGTGAGGTGGCGGTCGCTTTCAAGAACAAGCAGCTCTATGAGCTGTCCATCACAGACGGCTTGACCGGGGTTTTCATCAGGCGCTACTTCCAGGTGCGGCTGAATGAAGAGGTCTTCCATGCCAAACGCTACAAAACCGACCTTTCGATGATCATGCTTGACATAGACCATTTCAAGAGCTTCAACGATACTTATGGCCATCAGGTCGGGGACGCAGTGCTGCGCCATGTGGCAAAAACCACGGCAGGAGTAATCAGGAAGGAAATCGATTTCGTGGCCAGATACGGGGGCGAGGAATTCGCAGTCGTCTGTCCGGGAACACCCTATGAAGGTGCCCTGAAGCTGGCGGAGCGCATCCGCAAAACCATCGAAGACAATCCTCTGAACCACGAAAAAAAGCCGCTCAAGGTCACCTGCAGCCTCGGTGTCTCACATCTGATCAGGGAGATGGGAGTTGAGCGTTTCATTGAGATCGCGGATCAGGCTCTATACAAGGCAAAAGAAACAGGCAGGAACAGGGTGTGCTGAAGTCGACGAAAATCACTGAATTCCGGCAAAGCCTCCTGATTGCACTTTACAGAAAAGGGGGCGATTCATCAAATGTTTGAATTCATGAGACGCATTTCGGAAGACTCACCAGTTCAACCGGCAGTAAAATTGAACAGAATAAAATGGAGTTACGCTCTGGAATATGGATTACCTGCAGGTTTGATCGGTTTTGCATTTCTTGGGACAATCTTATTAGCATACATAGTAGAATACCCAAAATACGTCAATCTTTACTGGATTATCGTGCAGTTTTTTTTATGGCTCACGAGTTCCATATTAGGGATACGGTTTTTTTTATCTTTAGAGATCAGAAATAAAATTCTCGGAGCTCTTGTCGGAGGCGCATTGGGAGCCGGCATCTGCATTTTCATCATCCTGCTCCATGATGGGAATGTTCACTTTGCTCATCACATGCTTAGACTTGCGATTCTCATGAGCCTCAGTGGTTTTTATGTTGGAGCGTTAGTAGGCTACGACCTGACTGATTATCTCCGCAAGCATCAGGAAAGGCATCTGCATGACGCTTGACAAACTTCAGTTTCAGCCTAAGTCACAATCTCTGTCAGGAATTGTCAATCTGGTAAAATGATGCAGTATCCGCAGGCTGGATTGAATCTGTAATGATTTGATGTGCCTGTCTTCTCGATGAAGCGTTCGTTGTTTCCTGGAAACAGGATTTTCCGCAGCCTGGCAATGGTCATCCTGTAAAATCCTTCGTCTCCGACCGGGTCATAGGAGCGATTCCAGACTAACGGGAAAATCTCTTTAGGAGCCATGATGCGTCCTGGCGAACGGACAAGCTCGCGCAGCAGCTTCACCATGGTCTGCCGATGGAAAAATTGGACTTCCCTGCCGTCCACGAATAGCTTTTTGCCCCTGAAGTCGACCAGGATCCCGTATTCCCCGGCTTTACCGGCCAGGTTTTCGGCATCTTTCTTTCCCATGCTTTCCAGGCCGGTTTCGCGGAGGACATTGATCCTGCCTTTGCGTTTTTCCAGCTCCTGCATCAGCCAGGCATTATTCTTTTCCACTGTCTCTCTCGTGGAAGGAGTGAAATCCTCCAGGTCTTCCATGAACCGGGCTCTATAAATCTCAGCTTCTTTTTCGCGGCCGGACAGACGGGAGGCCAGGTTGAGCAGAAAATTGAAGTTGGTCAGGTAATGAGGGCATCTGCCGCCTTTCGACGCTTCGACCTGATGAAGTCTTTCATAAGCTTCCGCATTTTTTCCCTGGATGATAAGCAGTTCGCAATACAGGCAGGTATTGAACACTCTGGAGGCGATTTCCTCGTTCTTTTCGACCAGTTCCATGGATTTCTGGAAATTCCGCAGCGCTTCGGTCTCGTCGCCGCAGCGCAGCCAGATATTGCCAAGCTTTCCGTATTCATCGGCCATTCCGACAGCCAGTCCGGCGTTTTTGAAGCATTCGATCGCCTTCAGTTGCCAGGCGATGGCGTCCCTGTATTCGCCGCACCTGATCCCGGATTCGGCCAGCATGGAGAATGCCATCCCTCTCTGATGCGGGGTGGAGCAGTCGCCGTAGATGTCCAGAATCTGCCGGGCCATTGCCCGGGTTTCTTCTATTCTGTTCTGGGAGAGCAGGTTGATGGCCTTGCCTGTCAGGGCTGAAGGGATGCTGGACCTCATGCCGAGCCTCAGAAATTCTTCCAGGCATTCATCGATCAGGGAAATGGCCTTGTCAGTCCTGCCCCGGAAATATTCCACCTGAGACCTGGAGTAGTTGAACCAGGCCTTGAGCACCGGATAATCCTGAAGCTCAGGCAGAACGGCAATTGCGTTCAGTTCTTCCTCCGCCTTTTCCTGCTGGCCGAGAAAGAACCTGCACATGCTCATTCTCAGCAGGAGGAGCAGACTTCGCTGCGGGCTCAGATCCCGCTTCCTGCATTTTTCAAACAGTTCGATGGCCCTGGCTCCATTGTCCCTCATGTATTCCAGTGTGCCTTCCAGATAATGCCTGGCGCTTCCCACGATCGCAGCAAGTCCTGCCGCTGCTTCCTCAAACCTGCAGAGAATGATCAGCTGCTCCACCAGGGCCTCGTTCAATTCCTGGAGCCTGTATCTGCCGCCTTCCATCTCTTTCTGCAGAAGATGGACTACGTCCCTGACGTTGTTCTGATAGTAACGGTTGAGTTCGGCCAGTTCCAGCAGGGTGTCAACTGCACGCTTACGCACAGCTGCGCTGGAGTAGTGATAGTATGTTTCAAGCAGATTTTCCGGATCGCCAGGCAGGCCTTTTTTCAGGCATTCCGCTGCTTTCAGATGCAGACTTCTCAGTGCCTTCTCATCTGTCAGTCTCATCACGAAATTCTTCACCACCTGCGGAACCGCGATCCTGCCCTGCATGTCCGTATCTGCGAGGCATGAGTCTGCCAGGCTCGCTATGACTGTACCGGCCCTGTCTCCTGCCAGACTGCGGACAATCTCCCTGTCTACAGGCTTACGCAGTATGCTCAGGATGCGCAGGGTTTCCCTGAACTCTTCGGGCTGCTGCCGCCAGATCGACTGGTCCAGGTACTGGTCAGTGAATTCGCTGATCATTTTCCCTGCCTCCAGTTCAGCGACCGTGATCCTGCCGGTCAGCAGCATGCCGCAGATGATTTTCACTGAAAACGGATGCCCTGCAGTATGCCTGAAAACCGCTTTTTTCAGGGCCTGGTCAGGAGGATCTGCGTCATGGAATGAAAAGAGAGACTCAGTCATCGCGCCTGTCTCAGCCTCGCTGAGTCCCTGCAGATTGTACTGGTAGATGTCTGCAGCCAGGGCTGCATCCAGTTCCGGCCGTTTCCTGGTGAAGAACACGGCCCTGCCAGAAACAAGCCTTGTGGCATATCCAAAAACCGGGAGTGTTTCCCGGCTTTCGATCAGATGAAAATCGTCCATGATCAGAGTGATCTGCTCGGCATCCAGAAGTTGTAAGGCTGTTTCCAGATTCTGGTTCGAGTCGCCCTGTTTTCTGCCGGTCAATACTGAAATGGATTTCGAGAGTTCTGCCTGCAGATCTTGGGCAGTCGAATTCTCCAGGCAGCACAGGCGGATCGCCTTTGCGCCTGAATCCTGGATTTTCCGATACAGCGCGTCTGCCAGCCAGGACTTGCCGATGCCCGCCATGCCGACTATGACCGTGCAGCCCGTGCCTGCGATCTTTTTTAACAGGAATTCGATTTCCCCGATTCTGTCAGCAGGTTTTTTGATTGCCATGAAAAAATGGTATCAAAGATTTGTTTTTGTTTAAAGTAAAAAGGCCTCTCCGATGAAGGAAAGGCCTTTTGCTAAGATCAGTTGATCTGTTTTATTTCACCAGGCAGCCTTCGCTGCAGGTGATCCAGTATTTCTCGCCGGTAACGGTCATGATCTGCACTGCACTGCCTTCTGCTGCCACCACAGTGACGGTCGTGCCATTGTCGAGGGTGGCGACTGCGGCGGCCGCATTGGCGCTGGAAGCTGAGTTGGCGTTCATATAGGCCGGGGCAGCGCAGTTTACGGTCCAGGTATTCCTGTTCCGGTTGTTTTCGCCGAGCTGTTCGATGGTCAGGTCCGGGTTTTCCTGCATTTCGTTTTTCACGTTGTAGACCTGATTGGCATCGATATCTGCAGAGCCGGAATATTTGCTGATTTCTTCGTAAAGCGCATCCCAGGCTGCATCTGATCCGTTAAACCAGCCGGTGACTATCTTAGCCGGAAGATTCGGGTAGCTGCTGTCTTTCTTTGTAGCCACGCAGCGATACTTGAGGCAGGGTGTGAGATCGTCACTGTAGATCCATACTCTGTCATGACCCGGGCAGTTGATCAGGTATGAAGCGTCCTTCAGTTCCAGCACTGTCACTTTCGTGCCTCTGGCGAGTTTGTCGATGGCTGCCCATTCCTTGACCATGTTGCAGGCTGCGAAATCGTCGTAGACCAGTGCTCCATCATTGCAGACCAGCGCTTGCTTGAAATTGACGCTTTCCGCCGAGGCTGCGCCATGCAGCATCAGTGCCAGTGCCAGTGTCATGATTCCCTTTGCGATTCCTCTGAGTCCCTTCATTCCGATCCTCCTGTAGTTTTTTTGATTTTTCTGCGGTTTCACCGCTTGTTTTCTTAAAGCAACTATAGTCGGATTTTGCTTCTGGTCACGAATCATCGCGTATCATGGCGTATCATTGTAACTTGTACCGGGTCTATACATTTGACAAAATGTCTTTTCAGCAATTAATAAAAAAGGCCTCACCTCTAAGGGAAAGGCCTTTTTCTTTCTACTGCAGTTTCCTGGATCTCAGTCCTCCATAAGCTCCGGATGATCCAGGAGTTCCTGCATCAGGCTGTCGATCTGTCCTGTATACACCAGGCCGTCCGGGTCGTGATGAATCACTTCCGCGTTGTCCAGGTATTCGACCCAGAGCCGGTCAGGATATCTGACGATCACCTTTCTATACAGAATCTTGATGCCAGCCTTACTGAAACCTGTCTTGTCGGCAACGATGGTGGCAAGCGCATCCTTACTTGTCTGCAGTCTTGAGATGAACCTGATGATTATCTTCTGCTGTTCGACACTGATCTGCTCACCGCTTACTTCCTGCTGCTCTTTCCACTTGTAGTCCATTTCTGCCCCGTTGTAGGTGAATCCGATAATGTATTCGATGCTGGTTGTTCCGCCGGCTTTTGCCATGAGCAGATCAGCTCTTTTGCAGTTGATGTTTTCAGCAGAAGCTGCTGCGCAGGACAGCATGAAAACTGTTACAGCCATAATGTTTACAGCCAAACCCTTTGTCCACTTCATTCAGTCCTCCTGTGTTTTCACCGGATTCTTCCGGTTTTTCTTAATGCAAGAATATCCGGAAATTCTCCTTTGAATAGTGAATCTGTGTGAAAAAATTGAGGGCTGCGCAAGTTTCAGTTCAGAAAAGCATTGAGCAGCATTTCTGAGATCTGCATCACCGTATCCGGCGATTCTGAAAGGTCTTTATGAAAGTAAAACTCAAAACTGTCGATGATCTGGACCTGGATTGCTGGGGTCGAGCGCATGATCTTCAGGCAGGCGAAAATCTCGGTGAGGAATGGATTAGATGCTGTTTCAGGCTGCCCTGCAGCGATCAGACCAGCAGGGTAGAGTGCGGAAAGCGTTTTTCCGGCTTTTGAGATGAAAAAGCCAGCCTCATGCTTGAGATTTTCCAGCTCTTCCCTGGCCTTTTTCCGGAAATTCGGGACATGCACCCTGTCGAGTAGGAATTTTTCAAGGTTTTGGGCGTGCATTTTAGCTATTTTTCTCAGATTGAGAAAAATCGAGATCGCAGCGATCAAAATCAATTCCGGAATCAGCAGACTCCAGCATAACTCCTCACCGGGATAAGTTGGTGGTACAATTGATGAAGTGAAACTTGTTAACATTGCAGTCATTACTAATACAAATGGTGCAAGGACGACACCTCCTAAAAAAAGCACGATTGACAGCCAGATTTTCATTTGGAAGCTGTAAGGATCATTTCGTTCCATTGAAAAGTATCGTTTTCCGGATTCGTCCTCAAGAAGATTGAAACATGTCCAGCCAAAAGCTAAAAGGGAAAGGTTTGCAACTGCAGGATGATCAGTCAACATTGACACAAGAGCATATAAAAAACAGCCCAGTGATGTGCATAATCCGATGTAATAACCAGCCTTGATGCGCTGAATTACTAAAATTCCTGCCAGCATTGCTGAAATAAAGATCTGATACTTGAGTTCACCTTGGGAATAGTTCAATCCGATCCATATCCAGAACACTCCGAGCAGGTTGACGAAAACCGGAACCAGTATATCAGTGATTCTTCTTTTCATGGTCTTATGATAAAGGCTCTTTTAGGCTGGTCTGAGGCATTGGAGAATGATAACAGATAAAGTGAATTGTTGAAACGCTGCCTTTCCATGAGTCATATTGACTCACTTCATTTACTGTCATTATTCCCTGGCTTATTATGACAGTGAACTGTCATAATAAAGTTCAGGCCATACACACCACGATTGCGCATCATGGAATCTTTACATTTTTACGAGTCGGAACTTTAGTAATATTGTTTCAGGGTTCAATCGTTCAGCCAGAGGGCTGAAATCAGAGCCGGATTTTATAATGACAGTAGTGCAAATGGTTCGAAATGAGAGTAGACGATTGAAAAAAGGGCTGCCCTTTTGGGACAGCCCTTTTGGTTTCAGGAAGTCGGTATTTTACTGCATCTGCAGGGCTTTGATATACATGTATCCGCTTCTGCCGTCAGGGATTGTCACTTTGCACCAGTCTGCCTGCTGGCCAACGATTGATACTGTCGTCCCTTTTCCGACCGGGGTGATCACCTGGTAGTTGAGGCCAGGGCCCTGACGGAGATTGGCGCCCCCGTTGCAGCAGACGATTGCCGTCTTGCCGGTTTCGCCGCCATTGTTGTTATTGTCAACGCCAGTGTTGCCGCCCGCATACTGGACAGCGATGTTCCGCTTGCCGATGCCTGACACGCCGTACCTGATCCTGGCCAGGCCGCGCTCGCCCCAGTTTGTGCCCCAGGAGTTCTTGATGGTCCAGGTACCTGTGGAATCGTCCTAGCCACAGATCACGATGGCGTGCATGTCACCTGAAGTGGCTTCGTGGTTGAACACGCCGCCTGAATAGTACTTGAAACAGTCGTCCACCAGGATTTCTGTATAGACCGGCCCGAACTTCATGATCGCCTGCTTGATGGAATTCGTATCAGCCGGAACGCCGAACCAGCGCTTGATCCTGCAGTACCTGTTCTCATTGGCGCAGGCCATCGATGTGGCGCGATATGGCACGTCCCGCTCCAGGGCCAGACCCTTCTGCTGGACCATGTTCAGCGATGTGTAGTTGCCGCCGTTGCAGGCGTAACCGCTTGGGTTGCAGGCAATCAGGTCCTGCTCAGACAGGTCGACGCTTTGTTTTTCGTTGATCAGGCAGGCTGACTCCACGACCGCCACGCAGGCGAAGGCCCAGCAGGAGCCGCAGTTGCCCTGATGCCTGATCGGAGTAACGCCACCCCGCTCGGCCCAGTTGAAGCGGGAAAGAAGCTGGCCGCGGTCCCTGAACTGCAGCATCGGGACCGGGTCGCTGCTCTCGATCACGCCGCAGAGATTGGCAGGGTCGATCTCATCTGAGATCACATCCCTGTCTATCGTGAACAGGGCATGTTCCAGCAGAAGCAGCGCGAGTACGTGCCTGAACTGCTCGTCCTTCAGTTTTTTGAACAGGAGCAGCCTGTCGCTGAGCACTCCTTCGGCATGAATCTGAACCGATAAAATCAGAGCCATCATCAGTCCCAGCAGTCCTCTTTTCACGTTTCCCCCTTATCTTTTTTCTTAAAGCAACTATAGCCAAAAACTACTCCAAGTCACGAATCATCACATATCATGACGTATCATGAGAAATAAATGGTCTGATTACGCGATTCAGCGAGCAAAGGCTGTGAAGGAATTCAAATTACGAAAAGATAATCGGGGCTGAGATAGCCCTGATCCATTGTTTTCATCGCTTCTCGAGCTGAGCATCAGTGATATCCGGGTATTTCCCTTCGAACAGCACGAAATTCAGCGGATAGCGGGGCCGCACAGGCGGGTTTTCGTCCGGATATCCCATCACAAGCTGCACGAGTGGAAAAACCCTGTCATCAAACATGAAGAGAGAAACCAATATGCTGCTGAATATATAGTATTCCTCATTAATAAAAATGCCAGCAACCCTGTTGCCATGCCATTCCAATAACAAATGAATAAAACTTTTCTAAAGACAGAGAGATTTTTTTTCTTTCTTCTCAGGGTTTTGATTTTCCATATTCTTGATTCCCCTGCTTTCTGAATTCTGGATGATTACACAAATTATAATTTATGTGAATGAGACTGGCAAACGACATCATCTGACTGAAAATGGTAAAATAAGATAAAAGTAAGAAACTGTATGAAAATGAGGGAAAGTTTTGCCTGATTTTTTTAACCTTTACTCCCCAGTTTACGACCCCTTCATGCGCCTTTACGGCCTGTACAGGCCTGGACTGATCCGGAAATCGCTGAAGCCGAAAAATACGGATCTTGTTCTGGATCTGGGCGGAGGTACTGGCTTTATTGCAGAGAAGCTGAAATCCCTGGTAAAGGACGTCATAGTTTCCGATCGATCCTTAGGAATGCTGAAAATCATCCGAAACATCAGAAAAATGGACAGACTGCCCGGATTCTATCGCACTCTGGGAGGCTGCAGATGAACAACTCCAATATCCCGTCATTCCAGCTGAAGCTGGTATCCATCCTATCCTCCGAATCCTGGCAAAGCCTATTCATCGCGCTGTTCAACGCCTTATTCTCCATAGTCGTCGCCTGCTTTCTGAGCCGGACAGAATTGCTGGCTATAATCAAGGATCCGGTCTTTCCTCTTCTGATAATTCTGGCCTTCATCGCAGTCAGGATCATGTTTATCCTGAAAATCCGGAGCCCTCTGGCAGCCTTCCTGGCTGGCGGCCTGCTGCTCAATCTGCTGGCCTACGCCTTTTTCCGATATCTCCTCCCTGCAGCATATCAGTTTTTATATCAGTCCAGCATCTGGGACCATCAGGGATTCGGTTTTCACATTGCCCAGCTGTTCTTCATGCTGGGAGGGCTCTGGAGTGCCAGAATAGCGCTCGTTAATTCGATTCCCGAGGACTTTGCGAAAGGCACGCAGACTCAGTGCCAGCTGAGACTCTCTCTTATTACTACTATTTTCACAGGTTCGATCATCCTCTCACTTTTATTTCTGGCATACAATTCCTGGTATTTCATCCTGCTGCCAATGGATGCGGGATTTCCCTTCGATTTTTTCCTGGTGCTGCCGACAGTCTTCATTGCCACTTTCTTTTTCCTGAAGTTGAAACTCCAGGGCCTTGTCCAGATCTTCATGGTAAACGGCCTGCTTGGCGCTCTTACAGGTCTACTTTTTTTCAACCTGCTCTATTGCAGGCTTGCAGACATGGTCTTCAATTTCGAACGCATCTGCCTGCGCTGCCTGCCGTTTGAAATCACCTTCCTGATCGAATACGGGACAGTGGCATCTTTTATTCTGATGGGAATTTCGGGGATTGTGATAACGAGGTATTTGAGTAAAACGGAGAAAAATGCAGAAAATGTCTGAAATAAGCGTAATGATTTCAATATCCATTACGAATCCCATGGCTCAGGGCCTCCGCTTTTATACCTGCATGGATGGAATGGCAGTTCCGATGGATTCAGAAGGCATCTGCTGCCGCTTCTGCGAAGAAGAAAAAAAGTTGCACCAGGACCCGCCACAAATCATTGACTCGTACAACATTTGGCTGCACACCACAAAATTTGTCAATGTCAAACGATTACTCACTCACCGTGAAACCTTGAAGCCGCATTTTTCGAGCTTGTCCAGCATTTCACCGAGGTCGGATTGCCAGAGCCCGAGCTTGCGCGAGATATGCTCTGACCAGCTGTAATTATCGAATGTGTATTTCTCTTGCATGCCTTTTCCGACAGGGATCATGTAATTGATTTTTTGATAATAATCCTGGCTGAGATAGCCCTGATCCATTGTTTTCATCGCTTCTTCGAGCTGAGCATCAGTGATATCCGGGTATTTCCCTTCGAACAGCACGAAATTCAGTGGATAGCGGGGCCGCACAGGCGGATTTTCGTCCGGATATCCCATCACAAGCTGCACGAGCGGGAAAACCCTGTCAGGCAGGCTGTATTCTTCCCTGATTTTAAGAGCCAGATACGGCGCAGCGCCAAGGTAGCAGCTGCCCAGGCCCAGGCTCTCGCCTGCTGTCACCATGTTTTCAGCCATGTAAGCCGCATCCTGCAGGCCGAGCAGCAGGAGCGAAAGGTCGTTTTGAACAGTCTGCCAGCCGCGCTTAGCCATGATCAGCTCGAATTTGTGCAGGTCTATGCAGATCGTGAACAGCCAGGGAGCCCGGAACTGAATCTTCTCCCGCTCACGAGTCAGGAGCACACTGTAAACCTGGTAGGCGAAAGGCGCTTGCTGGCCTGCCCTGACTACTGCTTCCAGCAGATCGTCTGGAGGCACTCCATCTTTATATTTACGGATGGATTTGCGATTCATCAGACAGTCGATCACTGGGTTCATATTACCTCCGGCAAGCTCTGGATACTCATTATACAATCCTTTCAGATCGATTGGAAACACCTGTAAAACAGAGTACATAAGACAGTTATTTTCTGTTATCATATCAGAAATAAAATCCAACGGGGGATTCGATGAATAAATTCATACTTTGTCTGCTTTTCATACTGGTCGGACTGGCTGCAGTTCAGGCCGGAGATATTAAAAAAAAGGAGAAAGTAGACGCGGTTTACATCCCTTATGACAATCTCCAGAAGGTGTTTTCTTCTGAAAACAAGGGAGTTTTCATTCCATACCAGGAATTCATCAAACTCTGGCTGGCCGGCCAGACCCAGGAAGTGGCTGAAACTAATCCGCCTGTTGAAGCTGCAGTTTCAGAAGCAAGATACGAGGGGAAAATCTCAGGTTCTCAAGCTGAGTTCACAGGCAGCCTGACAGTGCGGGTTCTGAAAAAAGGCTACAGCAGGTTGCCGCTTGGTTTTAAAAATACCGCCATCACAGAGATCACGGATAAAAACCATAAAATGCTTCTCAGCACTGATGAAGGAAGCCCGCTGGCCGTCTTTCCAGAACCGGGAATTTATGAACTGTCCCTGAAATTCGTAACCAGGATCAGCAAAGACCAGGACGGATTCCGTCTTGATTTTCAGGTGCCTGGAGCCGGTGTTTCCAGACTGGAACTGACAGTCCCTGAACCGAACCTGGAATTCGAGCTCACACCTCTTTGCACCGGCAGCACGAAACACAATGCCGGCACGAGCGTTTTTACGGCTTTCCTCGGTTCAGACAGTTCCGTAAATCTCAAATGGCGCTCCACTTCGGTTGAATCAGTGCAGGCCGCTTTTTCCTCAGAAGAACTGCGCAGGATTTATCTTACGCCGGACTCTGTGCAGTCTGTTTCCACTTTCAACATCAGGCTGCAGCAGGGCGGAATCGACAGGCTGCTGCTGGAAATTCCTGGAGAATACAGCGTAATCTCGCTCAAGGGAGAATCTGTGGCATCCCAGAAACTGGAGCAGACCGGCGGAAAGAACATGCTGGAGATCAGCCTCTTTTCAAAGATGGACAAGGATTTCAGCCTGGTGCTGGAAACCGAACTCAAATCTGGAGATGGAATTCAGGTGCTGCCGATCAGCGTGAAAAACGCCAGCCGGAGCGAAGGAAGGATCCTGATTTTCCGGAATCGAGAGACTGCCTGCAGCGTTGAATCAAGGGAACATCTTTTTCAGATCGATGCTGAAGGGGATGAATCAGGATTCATCTGCAGTTACTGCTATAGATTTTCTTCAGGAGATTATAACCTGAAACTGTTAAGGAGCAGAATTCTACCGCAATTTTCAGCCGGCCAAACCATCAATATCAGGATCGGCGAAAATGAAACTCTGATCGAGGACTGCATCAAGCTTACTGTAAAGAGCTCCGGGGTTTTCAGCGTAAACTGCATCTTTCCTTCCAGTCTTGCTGTGACTGCCGTCGAACCTGAGGACTGCATCGAAGACTGGCAGATTGTGGAAAGCGGCAAAAATACTGCTGAAATCAGGATCAATTTCAAAGAAAAGGCACAGGACTCCAAAGACTTTATCCTGAAATTCCATCAGGATTTCAAAGCAGGCATTAGTTCATACAGCATCCCTGATCTGCATGTATGCTCAGCCTCAACGGATTCCGGCTATATCACAGTCTCAGCGCCTCTCTGCATCATGCTCAACACCAGAAATCTGACCGCCCTTGTCCCTTGCGATCTGAAAATTGAGGAAGGAGATACGGAAAACGAAGAGCAGGACCTTCAGAACGAATCCAGTTCAGATACCGCACTCGGCTTCAGATTTTACTCTCATCCCTACTCAGGTACACTGGACCTGACGACCAGATCATCCTCAGTCAGCGTGGAAAATCATCTCTCAGTCAGCCTGGATCCGAATCAGTGCTCTCTCAAAGGCCTGCTTTCATACAATATCCAGTATGCCGGCATCACAACCCTGGAAATAGCAGTCCCATCCGGATCTGCAGAAAACCTGCATCTGGACGGGAATTTCATCAATGAAAAAAAAGTGAATCCGAATGATGAATCCGGCACGATTCTACTGATACTCCAGCACCCTGTGTCAGGTGTATATGAATTGTCATACAGCCTCGATCTTCCCCTCAAACTCAAGGAAACTGCTGAGCTGGAGATTCCCCTGATCCGCACCAGCGGGACTTTTTCAGAGACAGGATTCATCGGCCTCTCCAAGGATCCTGTCCTGCAGGTGGAATGCCTGAAACACCCGGAAGAGATCGAGGTCAAAGAGCTCAAGAATCCGCTGTTTGCCGGGCAGAGCGTTTTTTCAGCCTACAAATGGGATAATCCAGATGCACAACT
>JAQTZZ010000070.1 GCA_028687545.1 Candidatus Wallbacteria bacterium | reverse complement strand
GTGCCTGGTCCTCAATGCCAGCCTGTGCTCGCTGACCCATTCGCTCCCGTCGGCAGCTTCCAGGATCAGCCTCAGCACTCCTCCGCTTCCTTCAGACCGCAGGAAAAAAGCGAATCCCATGGTTTCGGTCAGGATGGGCGCGGAAAATCTCTGCAGGCATAGCTCCGCCCAATTTCTTCTGTAATCATTTCCGGCAAGTGCAAAAGATACTGAAATCCCCGGGAGATACTCAGGGAACTTTCCAGCGAATTCAGCAGCCCGGATATGTTTATTAAGTGCCCGGCGGATGTCACAGGTGGACGGGAAAAAGGACAGGCTCGCATCAGGCCCGCAATTGACATGATAAAGACTTTTCACTTCCGAAGGAAAAAATGTCTCTTCTGCCGGGAAAAGATCAGCTTCTGTTTTGAGCGAAAGCAGCTCTTTATGCAGATCCCGCATAGAAAAAAAATCATACCTGGCTTTTCGCAGCAGTTTCTTGATCATTATCAGTCAATCTCTATTCTATAATCCGAATACATCCTTAATTGTAACTAACTCACCAGGTTTAATCAAAGGATAGACCTGATTGAAACAGTCCCTGCACCGTGGTGGAAGCTTGCCTTCCAGATGAGCCAGGCGCAAATTTCTGGTCCGCTCCCCGAACCACAATTCACGGATGCTCTGATCAGCGGCATTGCCGATGGCGAGCTGGGTATCAGTATCCTGGCAGCAAAGGCTTGCGCGTCCGTCGTATTTTATGGACAGGTGGGTGAAAGGACCTGCGCAGATTTCCCGCTCACGTTTCCCGCTCAGTACATTTTTCCCTGCCTTGTCAGGCCTGTATTCATTGGTCAGCAGCAGCCTGTCTTTCCTGCGAAAGGTGCTGCCCAGCACCTCTTCCACTGCGCTCCTGTGCAGTTCCTCGTATTTAAGCTGCAGTTTGGTTTTTCCGCAGGGGGCGTCGCAGCGGCGGATGAAAATTGTGTTGAGCTCAATCGGTCCGGGTTGATCATAAAAATAGTTTACCTGCATCGGCAGACTGTTTTTTTTGAGTTCAGTCGCCCAGAAATCGCGGAATTCCCTGGCTTCAGCCCGATTCTCATCAAGCACAATAAACTGGAACACAAGATTAGGGTGCGCTAAACCAAGTTCTGCTTTTCGTTTCAGGAAATCCAGGGCATTCCCCTGGGCAGTCCGGAAATCGCCGCCAACCCGGATTTTTCTGTATGTCTCTTCCCGTACTGCGTCCAGAGAAAAATGCAGTACCACAAACTGCCTGCTTTTCAGCACAAAATCAATCAGGCTCCTGTCCCAGGAATTGAGATTCGTATCCATGGCAAGGCCGTCGGCAATGGAAAAATCTTTGTTGGCTTCAAAGATCAGGCCTAACAATTCCCTGAACTGAGGGTGAAGAGATGATTCACCTGACCAGAAGGGCAGGATCAGGTTGAATTTAAGCTTTTCCTTCCTAAGGTCAGAGAGGATTTTTTCCAAAAGATCGTGCCTCATGAATCCCCGCTGGAGTTTCTGCCTGGGCAGGCTGCACATGATGCAGTTAAGGTTGCAGAAATTGGTCAGTTCCAGGATCAGGGTGGTCAGCATGAGAATAAAATAGCAGAAAAAGTGGATTTTATGAAGTTTTGGACAAATTAACCGCTCAGAGGTAAAATATCTGCAATCGATAAAATCCGGAGGATATATGAGCAGAAGACTGGCCGCATTTTTCATGATCACAATATTCGTTTTCGGCTTGACCGCAGATGTCTGGGCTAAGAAATTCGACCTCAAAAACCTGGGAGAAGATCTGCTGAAGGCTGCCGCGGGCGGAGCCGTTATCCGTCAGATCGCTGGTCCTCTGAACGACTTTCTGAACAGCCTGATGCTGGCTCATCATGCGGAAAACAGAGATTTTACGAAAGTAGTTCCGATTTTCTCTGTCGGCAACCAGGCCGCCATCGGCGCAGCCCAGGTTTCAGGACCAGAGGAACTTGTGAATGATGTGAGGGCAGTATTCTGCCTGGAAGGCACGTTCGGCAACATATACAGGGCCAAGTGCTATGTACCGAACAAGAGTTCCAACCCCCTCAACCTTGAGCGCGTGTATGGCGTGGGTGTTACGGCTGTCATCGAAGGATTCCTATGATTCGAAAACTTCTCCTTTTACTGATCTGCCTCCTGTTCAGCGGTTGTGGCAACCCGCCACCGCCAAAGGCAGCAGAGGTAAAAAAAGAAGAGTCATTCACAGTCAGTGGATTTTTCAATACCAATTCCGCTTTAACCAGCAGTTTTATCACATCATTGTATTATGACAGCGCGGAAACTCTCTGGATCGGCACAAAAAAAGGTTTATTCAAATATCAGGGGGAGGGAACTGTTTTCGAACCGTTTGAGGCTAAATTTGCAAATTCTCTGACTTCCCAGCAGATCAACTGCATAGTAAGCGATAAAAACGGCACCCTTTTCGTCGGAACCGAAGAAGAAATCGGCATCCTGAACAAGATCACCGGCTTTGCTACTAAAAATCTTGGCAGAATCAATTGCCTTTATTGGTCGGACCGGATGCGATCAATCTATGCAGGAATGGATAATGGAGTTGCGATTTTCGACTTTACCCAGTGGTTTTACTGGGACAAGGAAAACAGCTTTCTCAAACTGCGGGAAAAGGACGATAATATCGGCCAGAACTTCTACCAGATACTTTCCATGGATGAAGATTCAGACGGAATTTTCTGGATCGGCACAGGGGATGGTCTGGTAAAATACAATCTATCCACAAAAGAAGGCAGAGTGTTTTACGGAATCCACAAACGCCCCAACCAGTTTGGCGGGTTTGTCAAATTCGAAGGCAACAGCCCGTTGAGTGGAAACATAGTGAACAGTGTACTGATTTCAGAACGAGACAAGTGGATTTCCACAGGTTGCGGCTTGTCCCATTTCCAGAACGAGGACGAAAAACCTTCCTGGGAAATATTCACTGCCACACACGTCGAAGCAGTGGTTAAGGAAGACGGCAGGGGGGTCGATGAAAAGCTGCCGGGAAATTCTCCTCTGATCGGAAACTGGGTCAAAGAATGCCTGCACCGGGGGCAATGGTTTTTCATTGCCACTACTGGCGGCCTTTCATGCTATAACTCTGACACCAAGAAATGGATCAATATCGGTAAAAATGAAGGCCTCAAATCAGAGCGCCTCACAAAGGCCGCATTTTACAAGGATTCACTTTTCGTGGGCAGCGAGTACGGGCTGTATAAAATTGAATTACAAAACTTCTTTTAGGACGGTGTAAATGATCATCGCGATAGGTTCTGATCACGCAGGCTTTGAATACAAAGAAATCATCAGGGAACACCTGACTTCCATGTCTCATGAAGTACAGGACCTTGGCACAAACAGCACAGAGAGATGCGATTATCCTGATTTTGCGGAAAAGGTGGCGAAAGCAGTCGTTTCCGGAAAAGCAGGGCTGGGCATTCTTGTCTGCGGAACCGGCATCGGCATGAGTATTTCTGCCAACAAAGTAAGAGGCTGCCGGGCAGCCCTGGTATCAGATTCTCTAACAGCCAGGCTTTCCAGGGAACATAATGATGCCAATGTGCTCTGCCTTGGTTCCAGGATCATCGGGATTGAAACCGCCAAGGACGCGGTTAATGCTTTTATCAAAAGTGGATTCGCAGGCGACAGACATCAGCTTCGCCTCAACAAAATCAAGGAGCTGGAAGATGGAAAAAACTAAATGGAAGAACCTGATCCTGCCAAGGCATGCTTATATTGAACACAAGCTAACGATGATGAGAGACAAAAACACTCCCAAAAAGATCTTCAAGGAATTGGCGGAAGAAATCAGCCTGCTGCTCGCCTATGAAGCCACCCGCGATTTCCCGCTCGAGGAAATCGAGATCGATACCCCGCTCACCAAAGCCCGCTGCCGAGTGATTAAAGGCAGAAAACCGGCGGTGATTCCGATACTCAGGGCAGGTTTGGGCATGGTGGAAGGAGTGTTGAAAGTGATTCCCCAGGCCAAGGTGGGGCATGTGGGAATATACAGGGATCACGAAACCCTGAAACCGATTGAATATTACGCTAAATTTCCTACAGCCCTTTCTGAGCGGGAAATCATTATCCTGGATCCGATGCTGGCGACTGGCGGTTCGGCAAGCCATGCCGTGACTCTGGCCAAGAATAATGGCGGCATTCACATCAAGTTCATTTCCATCATCTCCTGCCCCGAAGGAATCGATACTTTGCTCAGCGATCATCCGGACATCAAGATTTTCACAGCTGCTGTGGACGAAGGTCTGAACGACATAGGCTACATCGTGCCCGGGCTCGGCGATGCCGGCGACCGGCTGTTCGGGACATTGTGATATGAAAAGACCCAGCTGGAATCAATATTTCATGGAAATCACGGAATTGATTTCCAAACGTTCCACCTGCCTGCGCAGGCAGGTCGGAGCCCTGATCGTACTCGAAAAGCGCATCATCGCGTCAGGCTACAATGGAGTACCGTCGGGCGTCTCCCACTGCGGTGAAAACGGGAAAAAATGCCTGCGGGAGGAACGGGGAATTCCATCCGGGGAACGTCAGGAACTATGCCGCGGCCTGCATGCAGAGCAGAATGCCATCATCCAGGCCGCTCTTTATGGCGTGAGCACAAGAGGAGCAATCCTCTACTGCACACATCAGCCCTGTGTGACCTGTGCCAAGATGATCATCAACGCAGGAGTCAAAAAGATCGTCTATTCAGGAGCGTATCCTGATGAACTGTCGATTGAAATGTTAAAAGAAGCTGAAATCGAGCTTGAAACATTTAAAAAAAGCTGATCTCACTCGCTTTTCGCTGTAATCAAGGGGAAAAATGGAACATCAGGGACTTTTTCTAATCCTGTTCAACATCGTGGTTTTTGTACTGCTGCTCCTGGATCTTGGAGTAATGAACAAGCACAAGGGTGCTCCGACCATCAGGCATGCCTTGCTTTCAACTGCGTTCTTTGTCTTGCTGGCCTTACTTTTCAATGCCGGGATCTGGTATTTCCGGGGAGCAAAGCCTGCCCTTGAGTTCACAGCAGGGTACCTGCTCGAAGAATCACTCAGCATAGACAATCTGTTCGTTTTCATCCTTATTTTCAAATATTTCCGTGTGCCTGGAGAGCATCAGCACAGGATACTGTTCTGGGGCATTCTCGGTGCCCTGATTTTACGCGGTATTTTTATCGCAGCAGGTGTCACGCTGATCCACAGATTCCATTTCCTGATCTATCTGTTCGGTGCTTTCCTGGTTTTTACAGGAATCAAGATGATCCTGGAAAAGGACGGGGAGCAGGTTGACCCTGAAAAAAATCTTGTACTGCGGATATTCCATAAATTTTTCCCTGTCAGCAAACACTTCCACCACGGTTGTTTTTTCCTCAGGGAAAACGGAGTACTCAAAGCCACACCGCTCTTTGTCGTATTGCTGGTCGTGGAATCCACTGATGTGCTGTTTGCCACTGATTCGATCCCTGCAGTCTTATCTGTAACTCTTGATCCTTTTATTGTTTACACTTCCAATGTTTTCGCGATTCTCGGCCTGCGCTCTCTCTACTTCGCTTTTGCCGCGATCGTCAGTCTTTTCAGATACCTGCATCATGGGGTCTCACTGATTCTGATCTTTGTGGGCGTGAAAATGCTCACTTCAAAAATGATCGAAATCCCGATCGGAGTTTCGCTAGGCATACTGGCTGGCATCATCACAGTCTCGATCGCGCTGTCAGTGCTGATACCGGAAAAGAAGGCTGAAATTACAGAAGTGAATAGTGAAAAGTGAGTGGTGAATAACCAGTCTTCACCATTCACTATATTATTTATCGATCGGATGCTTCTTGTAGATGATGCGCGGGTAATACACCATCACTTCCTCGTCAGAAACCACCTTGATCAGCTGCAGCCTTTTCCCGAAGGTCTGGCCTTCTTTCAGTGTGTATGTTTTTCCGTCCATCTCGAACTGGATCTGTTTGTTGGGAAAATCGATTTTAGTGATGACGATTTCCTGATTCAGGTCTGCTGTCTCGCCTGTGCCTCCGTCCTGGATGGTGTTCGGCCCATGCTTCAGAGTCAACTGTGAGATCCTGGGCCGCACCACATAAACATTTTCAGTTTTCATCACTTCCAGATTATATGGAGCGCAGACCTGATCCAGGGCAGCACTGAAAGAAACATCCTGGAAGTCAGCCGGAGTTTCCGGAAATTCCAGCAGATTCGGGTAGACAAGATTGACACCAGGGCAGGATTCAGCCATTTTCGCGAGCAGTTCATCCAGCTTGAGATTATCGGCTTTAAAAGTGATTTTAGCTTCCTCGGCTGAAGCGATCAGGCCTGACATCAAGAAACAGAACAGGAGTTTCTTCATTTATTACCTCCCGCAGGTGTGGTGTTTGTGATTTTCAATTTCTGGGTTTTGGCTTTTGGAGTTTTCATTTTGGGAGTCTCCTTCGCTTTTTCCTTTGCGGTCCCATTCTGCACTTTGACTGTGAGACGGATGAACATCTGAGGATAATAAATCAGAATTTCACGCGCTGAAACCACCTGAAGCAGTTGAATCCTGTCGTTGAAATTCTCGCCTTCCCTGATGGACTGAGGCTTGCCATTGAAAAGAAATTCGATCCTTTTCTCAGCAGGAATTGCCTTAGTGATTGTAATCAGCTGATTGAACTCCCTGTAAAACATCTGATTGTCCATTTCGTTGCTCAGCATCGGAATTTCCCTGTCAATGCCGATGCTGACTTCGCCGGTGAATGAGTCTTTCTGCTGCATGTCCACCTGATAGCCGTCATCGAAGACAGAGGTTCCCGCATGCTGCCTGCGCTGCGCCAGATATACTTCGCCTGATTTCAGAAGTTCCAGATTCAGGGAAGAACAGACTGCTTCCAGAGCACGGTTGTCAGGCAGATTCTGGATCAGGGCAGTGAGCCTTGGCATGGAATTTTCGTCAGGATAGATTTTTTCCAGGCCGACTACAGTCAGTCCGATCTTCTTGATCACATCAGTCAGCAGGGAATTCCGCTCATTGAGCGTGATTTTCTGTTCGGCATAAAGACCGCCCAGGAGCAGAAACAGGAACATCAATGCGCAGGTTTTCTTCATATGCACCCTCAACTCGAACTCTGAATTTGAGATTATGAGGCATTTGTCGCAAGCTCAGTGCCCCATATGAGCCTCTAACAAAATTCCTATCCAAGATACAGCGCAAACAGGAATTTTGCAAGAGGCTCATTATCTTAGCTCAATCAGGATTGCTTGGCAAAAGTGGCCTTGAAAATTTCCAGGTTCCCGTGACAATTCCCCTGTCTGGAACAGTTGTATTCAGCAACAAGATGTGGGTGATCGGAGGAGTCGTTGGGAATACTCCAAAAGCTGACATCTGCGTGGGAAAAGGTGGAAAACTCAATGCAGTAAATACTCCAGAAAATTTCTGTGGGTGATCACCTTGAACATAGCTTCCGGATACTCCTCGTGCCATTTTGCGGGAACGCGTACATCATCATCAGACCATTTGCATTCATATCCCATGATCCTGCCGTCGCGCTCCTCGACCAGATCAACTTCCTGTCCAGAATAGGTTTTCCAGAAATAAAACAAACCGGAATTCTGTTCATGGGTTCGCTTTTTCAGCATTTCGCAGAAGATGAAATTCTCCCAGAGAGCTCCAATATCAGACCTGTCGTTCAGGGAGTTGAAATTTGAGATCACGGAGTTACGAATGCCATTATCCAGAAAATAGTATTTGCTTTTGGCGGTGATTTCTTTTCTGAGATTGCGGCTGAATCCGCACACTTTCCTCAGAACAAAGGTTTTTTCCAATAAATCGAGATAACGCTCCACTGTCTTGACGTCAATCTTGAGCTGCGTCGCAAGTTCGTGGTGGGAGACCAGGCTCCCAACCTGGAAGGAAAGCAGCTTCAAAAGATCAAGCAGAACTCTGGGTCCTTTTGTGCGTTCCAGCGACAAAACATCTTTCAAAAGGTAAGACCAGGTCAGTTCTTCCAGTGCTGTTATTTTCCCTTTTGTGCTTTCAGCATTGATGATTTCCGGGTAACAGCCGAAAATCAACAGGCTCGGGAGCATTTCTCTCAACTCATGCCGATTATGTCCTGCGGACAGTTCTGAAAGAGCGATCGGATAAAGAGTCACAGTCAGTTTGCGACCCGTAAGAGGCTCACCAAGCATACCTGAGAGGTCGAAGGAAGAGGATCCTGTAGCAACCACCATCAGGTCAGGACGCTGATCCACCAGTATTTTCAATCCCATGCCGATGCCCGGGATCTGCTGCGCCTCGTCTATTGCGATCAGTTCGTATCCTTCAGCGTATTCCAGCAGGCGGGCAAAATCCCGGGAACCTAAAAGGTCGCTGATCCGGATATTGTCCCCGGAATCCAGACGATACTTAAAGTGAGTACCGGATAAAAAAGCTTTAAGCAGGGTAGTTTTGCCTACCTGCCGCGGACCATAAATGACCAGAACTTTGCCTGGTTTGATGAGGGCTTCCGGATCGATCAATCTTTTAATCATGCAAACATGGTAATCATCTTCCACAATTTTGTCAAAAAATTAGGATTCACATTCCCAATATTATTAATTCAAGAGCATTGATCAGCATGTCAACAGAAGTGTGCAAATCAGCACTCCAAAACAACCCATGTGGTGAATTCAGGCAGCTCCAGCCTGTCTGTGATCGCACTGCCACCAACACAGTGGCAGCCACGATCAGCAATATTCCTTATGCCTGGGACGTGAGAATCAATCCGAACGGGAAAATCGGGATATGTGCCATTCTCCACCTTCTTTTTCCTTTGACAAAGGAGGAAAGTTTCAATAAAATTATTATGAGAGATATTCTGCTTCAATGTATTTCAGCTAATCAAGTGCGACTAAAATTTCCGTTGTAAAAGCATTGCAGTATGTATTGATTTTTAAAAATGGTCTGCAAAAGACCTGAATGTATGCGAGGTGTAGACAGTGTATAGCGAAATTGTGACTTCCGGTCACATGCAATCTCTGCGCTTGAGAAAACTCGATTATTCCTTAAGAAGACCTGTTGCTTCAATATTCTACAAGAAAAATTCTTATCACCATAAATTCCGGAGAAAACATGGAAGCAATTTTTAACATTATCAACCATTACTTCTTCCTTTTCCCTTTGATTTTTGCTATTTTTGCATACTTCTTAGCAAGCAGGTTGAAAAACAGCCCCCATCGCGAACCGATACTCGCCTTTTTCACCCCCAGCGATAAGATTTACAATAGACTAACCAATCTCAATTATGCGTTGCTCATCTTGTTTTACATTGCCAAACGGCTCTCAGAGCGAGTATACGCGCCAAACGCACTGGTCATACTTGCTCCCGCGGCTATGGAGATATTAATTTATCACTGCTGGTTGTTGTACCTTGGTTTATCAAGCCTGAGACGGCTTTACGTATCGCAGGCTGACAAAATCTTCGGCATCAGTGAGACTGCATTGCAGTGCGTCTGGCGCATGTTCATCTACTCAGTAATGTCGGGTCTGATTTTCTTTGCCAGTCCTGATACTCCTTTGAATATCACTACATGCCCCAATGATCCCTTCCTGCCGATCGGCTATGCGTGTTTGATACTACTGGCAAAGGCCTGGACTGTGGGCTATTTCTTCCCAGTAGGCCTCGCCATTTTATTCGCAGGCTACATGGAGAAAGATATTCATCTCGGAAGATACATCTTCTACGGATGGATCTGCACTATACTTGGAGCAGTCGGCTTTGCGGTAGGTGTCTGTTACCTGCTTATTGGAACAGTGGCATCATTTCCAGGATCATAGGAGGTTGAATGAAAAAGCTCGCGATTGGAACTGGCCTTATTCTTCTGTTTCTTTTTTTGGATTTGTTCATCAAACCTAAAGAGCACGAACATGATTTTGCTCCAGGGTTGACCATTCTCAGTCTGCATGACACTGGGCAGAACAGGAAATTTTACGTGGAGATGCAGAGCGCATCGCAGTATGACACCAGCGAATCCGCCTGGGGTGATATGGTAAGCTCAAATGAGAAGCGCGATATCACTGCAGAGAAGCTGAATTACGATTTCTACTGCCAGGACCAGGTGAGCGGCAAAATTTATAGTTATGATAATAAAGGGCAGGGCTATCAAACACTCTCAAGTAAAAAAATCGTAAATGCTGAAATCGATCTGTCTGATAAAAAGCCAGTTCCTCCAAGAACTTCTTATACCGGAATCGGGGATGTTGTCCCTGAGCGCCTGACCCTGAGAATGAAATCAGGCACTTTAAAGGAAAAGGCGATTCTCTTGAGACAATATGGGCTTGATCCGCAGCTTCTGTGCGGTAATTACCTGGCTGTGAACATACCGGCTGGGGTGGATAGGACGAAAATCAAGGAAATCATTGAAAAAAATGATGATTTCAAGGCTGTGGAAGAGGACAAGGTTGTCAAAGTCTGCGCCGCCCAGGATCTGAGACCAACCCAATGGAATCTGCGGAAATTAGGAGATGTCAAATGGCTCGGCAACATCAGCACTACTAAGGAAGTGGTCGTAGCAGTGCTGGATACTGGAATCGACAGGAATCACGAGGATCTGGACCAGAACAATATACTGCCAGGTTATGACTTTTTGAACATGGATGATGACCCTTCTGATGACAATGGCCACGGCACTGAGATGGCAGGCATCATGGCAGCATCATGGAATGATTTCGGCATTGACGGGGTGTTCCCGAGAATGAAGATACTGCCAGTAAAAGTGCTGGATAATCAGGGATATGGCTGTTATGCATTGCTCGTTCAGGGTATCTACTATGCAATTGAGCATGGAGCGAACATCATCAACATCAGCGCTGCTGGTCATGGTTATTCGGAAATGCTGAAACTGGCAATAGGAGCAGCTCTGAGAAGTGGTTGTACTGTAGTCGCTGCTGCCGGAAATGAGGGTAACAGCGAGCCTCTTTTTCCCGCATCTTACAACTATGTAATTTCTGTCGGTGCCAGCGGGCCTGACGGATTGGCCTGGTCTGGGTCAACCATGAATTCAGCAGTGGATTTCCTGGCTCCTGGAGTGGACATACCCGCTCTTCTGCCAGGAAATAAATATGGCACAACCACAGGCACGTCAGCGGCAGCGGCTCATGTCAGCGGGCTGTCTGCAGCGATTTCCCTTATCCAGGGCAGTGCTGATTATGATCAAGTACTGGCAGGACTAAGAGTTCTGAGCGATGAGCACAAAAATCTGTATCTCTCAGGCTTGCCGGTGCCGGTAATCATGGGAACTGAAGAAGTGGATGATACTACTGAATCTACCCTGGGATTCACATTCGAAGAAGATGCAATGCTGAAATTCTGTCTTCATATGGACTCTGATAAATACGGTGAATGGAGATGTGTACATCAATACATTTCTGGAAAAGCAAAGGAATTAATTATTTCATACTCTCAGAAAATGAATGAAGAATTTACAAAGTATATTGGTGATGAATTTCCATATAAATATATTATCGATAAGCCTTATCAAGAGATAGACGAAGCAAATCATGAGGTATCGGAAGTAATGAAACCGACCCAGTGCATATTAAAAACATTTACAGGAGGTACTCATCCCAAAAACACCGAAGATACAACCACTACTGATCCAGTAAGACCTCTGGATAATTCACCTACTCCCTTTTCCAAAATCAATTATGACAAATTCAAGAGCAATGACCATGATGCTCAGATAGAAGCGATCTCAGGCAATGACGATATCATCGAAGGTTCGATGGAAGAAGATATGTTTTATTGGTCAAAAGATTTGACCCAAGGTCCTTTTCTCAATGCACCAAAATCAGATCATCTGGACAATCTGGAACTTAACGCTTTAAGAGTAGTAGGCCATCATTTCTGGAGAGACAAGGAAAGAGAAGCAGGAAATTTCGATGCAGGCTTAAAAAAAGGGATTCCTAATTCTCATGCTGAATGCAACTATTCTGGTCCTCCAGTTGTGGCCCTCAGCATGTGGACAGAGGCCGTGGCATGCTATGACAAAAATCCTGCCAAGGCTTATTATCTTCTTGGCAGAGTGGCACATCTACTGCAGGATATGACTACACCAGCGCATGTGCACAACGATGCCCATAACTCTGCATTTTGGGGTGGACTGGATTCATATGAGGAGTGGGCAGGAAAAGTTAATAATGAAAATAAAGTTTATAATTATGTTGCTTATTGTAACTCGGATTGTCAGAAGGCGAATGACTGCGTGGCGAATTTTAAGGTCTACAAAACAGCCAAAGATTTGTCGCATTGTGGTTTTACGATCACCGAATCCGACTGGGGAGATAGCAAGAAAATACCAGACTTGTGGAAGCTGTTTTATGTGGTAGCCGAATTCACAGATGATTATTCGAGCGATGGAGGCACAAAAGCTGGACCAGAAGGTAGCGATAAAATTCCGGGTGATTTATCGGATTCAGAGTTGAGAGCAAGAGGTAACAACCTTATACCACTGGCAGTGGCTGCAACGGCTGAGCTGTATAAGATGTTCTGGAAGGCGACGCATCCGGAATTGTCCGCTTACATTTCTCCAAAATCACCTAATTCATTCTGGGATGCACATGCTAATGACCCTGATTTGTGGCGCTTTCGGTCGTTTGATATTTGGCAAGGAAAGTATGGAGAATGGAGCTCTTGGATGCCACAAAATGAAAAAGTCAATGTGGCAAAAGGGGATTATGAAATCGAAGCCAAAGATTGTTCCTCAGCCTTAGAATCTTATTATTGGATGAATGAAAAAAACAATAAAAAAATTGTAAATGTAAAAATGGGCACACCTGTAGAATTGAACTACCAGAGAATTTTTAAAGTAACTGTTAATTATTCACCAAAAGAAGCTTTTAGAGAATCATATCCTTGTCAAATATCTGCTTACAGCCATTATAGTAAAAACAGTCCGTCCTCAGAGCAATATTCCGGTTTTCTTAGTGGTACTGTACTTGATATACCTGAATCTGCACCTGAACTTATAGTATCGTTTGGCGAAACAACACAGGATTTTATTTCTCCTAGAGGTAAAGGAATCTTGAACTCTTTTAACAGAGAGAGTGTGGTTCCCATAGTAATAACGAAAAGTCAAATACTACCAACATTCAGTTGTACAGATCGTCCCAGGGCTTTTGTCACCTATTTTCCAATGAGTGTTTACTATAGTGGTGGATGGGTTTTAAGTCCTATAAAACCTGATGATACAAGTGGCTATTGGCAGAGAGCTGGGACTTATGCACCACTTGGTGAATATATCAATAAAGATTTTAAGATCTGGTTTAGAGATGTGGGGGGATACATTGCTCCTGAACCAATCACCTTCAATATCTCGACAGTAAATGCAGACGGTTCCCCCAGCAATGTCAAAGAGCAAAAATTCATGAATAATGTTTATACAAAACGCTCCAGGTATCAACCGAAAGATTTGCAAAATGATACTGAAAATTCAGGAGAGTACCAAATTTTGTATGTATCTATTGAACCTGCAATAGCTGTATGCGATGGAGCACACTGGAGATTTGTAGGCGAACAAAACTGGAGAATCCGCCAGGGTAGTGAACTTATACCTAGAGGGCAGGATTTTACTGTAGAATTTCAGAAAATCCCCGGATATTCTTTACCAGATCCAGTTTCTGGAACTATTGAGAACGATGATATCAAAATAACAGCTACTTATAACGACATAAGATATCCTCTTATTGTCAATATCACTCCCCCTTTAGCAAAGCAAGATTATGCGGAATGGAGTTTAGCAGGAACAGCTGACTGGTATAGTTCAGGAAAAAGTGTTTTGATCGAATCCGGTGCAACTTACGATATTGAATTCAAGCACCTTACCGGCTGGACTGCTCCGGTTAATGTCAGTGGAACTATGGGAAGTACGACTGAGGTAATCAGTGTAACTTATTCGCCTGTTTACCATCACCTCACAGTCACAGCGCTCAACGACAACATGCCAAGTTCGGCCAAATGGCAGTTGAATGGCACAGGGGAGTCATATGACCTTGGTCATTCAGTAACATACCAGGATGGACATGAATTCCTGATCCATTTTTCATTTGTGCCTGGATTTTATCAGCAACCTGATTATCAAGGCGTAATGAGCGACACAAATGAAACTGTCGAAGTGCTTTATACTATCCAGGGTAATACCATTGAAGTTACCCTTGGTCCTGAAAAGATTGCAAACCTTGCTTACTGGCGGCTTATAGGTGACACATTCTGGAAAGCAAATGGCGATAATTTTGTCAAAAGACCTGGCGAGACATATGAAATTGAATTTTCTCTTGTTTCAGGATATACGAAACCAGCTAATTGTATCGGCACTATGAATGAGACAACAATTCTTCCTTTTACATATGAAGTACTTTCTGCCACATGGACTCTTGAGACTTCTGAAGCTACCTTTTCCCCACGTTACGGCTATTCTCTCGCAGGCATTACTGACAGCGTTTATTTGATCGGCGGCACTGACGGAACCACTGAGTTAAAGGATGTCTGGAAAACAAAGAATGGAACAAACTGGACTTCAGTAACCGCTGCAGCTCCATTTTCAGCCCGCCACAATCAGGAAACAGTATTTTTTAGCAGTAAAATGTGGGTAATAGGTGGAGTTATCGGAAACACCCCTGAGGCAAACATCTGGAGCTCAACTGACGGAAAATCATGGACGAGCACTGCTATAACATCTCAACCGAATCCACTCGCGAACAAACAGGACTTCCAGGCTGTTGTTTTTGGGAAATACTGCTACATCATTGGCGGGCAGACAAGCGACGGTTATACCAATGAAGTCTGGCAGTCTGCCAACATGACTGGATGGACCAAGGTCACCAGCACCAAACTCTTCACACCTCGGGCAATGCACAAGTGCATTGTCCAGGAAGACAAGCTTTTCCTGTTCGGCGGAGTGGGAGCAAACGGCTACTGCCAGGACATCTGGTATACGACAGACGGCATCAACTGGAATGCCTGGATAGTGCCAGAAATGGGTTTGAAGCATGGTTTCTCACTCTGTTCATATCTGAACAAGATCCGCCTGGCAGGCGGATTCGGAGTTGACACTGAAGGGAATTTCCTCTGGAATGATGCCTGGTCTTCTTTCAATGGCTTTGACTGGAAAACAGACAGCACGAATACCGGCCTTGGCATCAGGACAGGGCATCAGGCCTTTATCATGGCTGACAAGATGTGGGTTGTCGGAGGCATGACCTGGGATGGAACAAAATACGTGCCACAGAACGATGTCTGGTCCTGCTCCCTTGACCACAGCAACCTGACTGTAGCCATTGATCCGCCTGCGGCAGTGACAGCAGGAGCCAAGTGGAGATTCGAATACGGCAAATGGCGTACAAATGAAGTTTTTACCATGGAAGTCGGCACTGCCTATACGATGGAATGCAATACAGTTCCTTATTACTGGCCTACGCAGGAGATAACCACAGGCGAAATTACAGGCATTAATAAAACCGCCACCCACGGTTACAGCAAAGGCAATCTCACGGTAAACATCACGCCAGAAGCGGCAATTGTGGACAAAGCGCGGTGGAAACTCACCAGCGAGACTGAATGGCGTGAGAGCGGCGACAGCGTATACATCGCCATTGGCAAGAAATACCAGGTTATGTTCAGGCCTATTGATGGCTGGACAACACCTATACCTCAACCGACTACCCTGGTAGCTATGGGAACCGCCGTAGTTCCAGCGAAAACAGGCACGTATGCCAAAATCAACCACAATGTCACAGTGAAACTTGCTCCCCCTGCCGTAGCAACTGCTGGGAAATGGATGATCAATTCAGACAATGTCTGGCGTGCCAGTGGTACCCTTGTCGCATGTCAGGATTATCACACTTATGAAATACGTTTCAAGGATGTGGCTGAATTTAACACTCCTGCAGACTTCATTGGAAAGCTCGGCACAAGTGCAGTCACCATCACAAGCACCTATGAAGTCAGTAATCCAGGCAAGCATGCCTTGACAGTTACTCTCACACCTTCAGCCGTTGTAGCAGATGGTGGATGGAAACTGACCGGCGAAGTCGAATGGCGCTCATCAGGAAGTTCAGTGCTGGTATCGGAAAACACTGGCTATATTGTAGTGTTCAAGGAAGTCCCTGGATACACGGCTCCGGCACCTGCCGGCGGCACAATGCTCAAAGTTCCTCTGACACTCCCAGCCAGTTCCAGCACCTATCAGCCCCGCCATTATATTTTGACAGTGAATACCCTGCCAAGCACAGGACAGTGGAAACGATCCATAGACACTACCTGGAAAGCATCAGGTGCCACTGCCGAAATAATCCAGGGGACAGGCTACAAGGTGAATTTCAATGTTTTGACAGGATTTTACAAACCAGCGGACGTTTCAGTGGAAGTAGATTGCCAGAGTCAGACTCTTTCCGCTGAATACATACCCAAGACCCAGGTTTCTAAATATGCCTATGTGGTGAATTACGGACCTGACAATCTGTCTGTAATCAATCTGGCTACCAATAAAGTCGTGAGCACGATCGCTGTCGGCAAGGCCCCTTTATCTGCAGCAGCCACTCCTGCAGGAGACCAGGTGTATGTGGCCAATGCAGGGGGCAGCAGCCTGTCTGTGATCGCCACTGCCACCAACACAGTGGCAGCCACGATCAACATTACCTATCCCAGGTTCGCGAGAAGCAATCCCAACGGAAAGACAATCTATGTGACCTATGCGAGCGGATCGATCGAAGCGATCGACATTGCGACCAAAACAGTGAAAGCTGCAGTGCTCTATTCAGGGAAATGCCGTTATCTCGCCTTCAGCCCTGCAGGGGACAAACTGTATGCAGCAGGCAACATGAGTCCTGTTATCCATGTGGTAAATACAGCTACAAATATAGAGACAGATTCGATGGAAGTACCCGGTTATCCGGCTCAGATCGAGATAGCTGAATCAGGGGAAAAAGCCTATGTAAACCTGCCCTGGGAACACAAAATTCTGGTGATCAATCTATCCGACAAGAGCTCATCAGAGATCCAACTGGCCGGAGTCTCCTCAGACATGGCGCTTTCACCTGATTCGCAATTCCTGTATGTTCCGTATCAGGACCTGGGCGTGATTGAGGTGATCGAGACTGCAGGCAATTCTTTAGTCAAGACAATCTATGACAGCGGCAGGGGCACTTATGCGATCGCTTTTTCCTATGACGGCACCAAGGCATACGCGACCAATTGTCAGAATGACCAGGTGCTGGTGATCAATAGCCTTACCCATACCATTGCAAGTACGATTTCCCTTCCTGCAGGAAGCAGCCCTGTGGCGATTGCAATTTCAGGCACATATGCCACGACCCTGCAGCTGTCATCTCTCTCACTTTCGGATTCCAGAAAAAACCTGTACGTGAACCAGGCTCTGGACCTGTCAGGTATCACAGTAACGGCGAAATACGACGATCTGAGCGAAAAGGCAGTCACAGGAACCTGGGAGATTAGATCAGGTAGCGGAACCATTGCGAATAAAAAATATACTGCTTCTGCGACACCAAGCACAGTCACGCTTGTCTGCAGATACGGAGAATCAGGGGTCACAAAAGAAGCTGAATGCACAGTCACTGTCGGCACTGTCAATCATTACCTGACAGTCAATTTATCGCCTGCAGAAGCAATCACAGGCGGAGCCATGTGGAAGCTGCTCTCTGACGGCGTCTGGAGAACAAGCGGCAGCTCTGTATCTCTGCCAGAAGGGCAGGCTTACACGATCGGATACAAGTGGGTCACAGGATTCAGCTCTCCTGCCAATCTGACCGGGACTATGGGCACAGTTGAAACCACGGCAAATGGAGATTATCAGCCTGCAGCAGCAGGTTCCCAGTATGCGTATGTCGCTGTTTCGAACAGCAATGAAGTTTCCGTGATTGATGTGGCTGCAGGCTCAGTGATCAAAAATATCCCTGTAGGATCAGGCCCGACGAAAACCCTGGCCACACAGGACGGGAAATTCGTTTATGCATACGTCATCGGATAAGGGTATAGGGAATGATGGCAGAAGGCAACAGCAGCAAGGTGTTTCATAGGACGCCAAAGGCCATTTCAAGGAGTGATAACCGTTTGATATGCGGACTGAGCGCTTCATGA
>JAQTZZ010000069.1 GCA_028687545.1 Candidatus Wallbacteria bacterium | reverse complement strand
TAAACAGGAGATACTTCAGCCTGGAGTCAATGGAACTGATTAAGGGCTTGTATTGCAAGGAATTGAGGGCTGCTTAGGTTGACAGGAGTAGCCGATGGAAATTTACACCACTTGACGGGACGTAGCTTGCAGCGCTGGAGACCGTAGTTTTTCTAATCAAGTTCTAGATTTAGCGATTAATACACCAACCGTCATCCTAAAAGGACTTGGATCCGTCCGACTCGACACTTTCATAGTCAGAAAAGATAAAAGGTTACCAGGTGATGGGCATTGGGCGACAGCCGAGTATGATAAGGAAGATTGGGAAAGAGTGCTTGGTAACGCGACGCTACTAACATAAAGTAGTATAATATTGTCATCTATTTCCCTTGGAGGGGTCATGTCTCATGAATCATGGAAACTGAATGAGTTTAGTGATAAACCGTTACCTGAAACTGTTAGACCGCTGCAAGGCCATCAGAGAATATCCATCGAAAAGTTGAACAAGACATTCACCTTCTCAGACCAGATCGGTAAAGGTGGTCTGCTCGTGTTACCTACTGGTGGTGGGAAAACTTTGACCACGGTGCGCTGGCTTTATGATTTTGCTTTGGGAAAAGGTGTCAAAGTGCTTTGGCTTGCGCACACTTTTCATTTGTTGGATCAAGTCTATGCCACTTTCAAAGAAAACCGCCAACCGATTCCAAAAAGGGACATACTGAACATCCGTGTGGTTTCAAGCAACCCATCACATTGCAGAGCACGCGACATCAGCATCGAAGATGATGTTCTGATCATCACCACTCTTACGGCCTATGAAAATTTATTTCACGAAACAAAAGATCAATCAAACGAAGTTATAGACTCTGAGTTCACCAAATTTTTAAAATGTAACCAGGATCAGAGGCTTATTGTAGTTTTGGATGAAGCTCATCACGCGCCTGCATATGGCTGCCGAACTCTATTGCTACAGATCCGTGAAATGCAGCCGTCTGCTTATTTCCTCGGTTTAACTGCCACTCCAGATTATACTGATGAGTCACGAAAGGGCTGGTTCAAGGTATTGTTCGAAGACTGGATTATTCACAAGGAGGAGAAAACTGCGCTCCAGGCACTAGGTATTCTGGCAATAGAAAAACTAATTCAAAAGAAGACCGATTTTAAAAAGGACTTGGACGAAAAGACTTTTAACCGGCTGGTTAGGGAACATAAAGACTTACCTGAAGATATAATTAAAGAGTTGGCAACGAATTCGCCCAGAAATGATTTTATCGTTCAGGAATATTTAAAAAACCGGAAAGAGTATAAGAAAACCCTTATCTTTGCTGACCACTGGAAACAAGCTTTGTATTTGAAGGATAAGTTAAAGAAAGCCGATGTTAATGCCGGTGCTGTGTTTTCCTATTCCGGTGGCGGGCCTGATTCTGCTGATGCGCGAAATCACATGACCTCCAATGAAATCAAAGAAACCATTGAAAAGTTTAAAGGGGATGGACTGGAAGTCTTAATAAATATACGAATGCTGACAGAAGGCACTGATGTTCCTACCATTAAGACAGTTTTCATAACCAGAGAAACAACCAGCAGAATTCTGTTGACCCAGATGATCGGAAGGGCTCTCAGGGGTCCCAAGTCAGGTGGTGGCCCGGATAAAAATGAAGCTAATATCGTTTTCTTTACCGACACATGGAATAAGTTTATAAATTGGGCCTCTTTCTCACCTGAAGGTGGAACAGAAGAGACCGAGAAGGTAGTGGGCAGGTATCCTATGGAAATGATTTCCATTAACTTAGTCGAAGCATTGATCCAACAAATCCATTCCGGAACATCTTATCAGGCAGAACCATTCACAGACATTGTCCCTGTTGGTTGGTACACAACAAGATATTTTTCGGACAATGGCATAGGTGGACCAGACTGGTATACAGAATTTGCTATGGTTTACAACCATCAAGAAAGTAAATTCAAGCAATTTATTCAGGGACTCCAAGGTAAGATTCCAAATGCATGGGAAAAAGATGATTTGTCTCAGGAATGGATCAAAGAAAACATTAAACCGCTTTCTAGCCCTTATTTTGACCTGCAGAATGATGATATTGGAAACTCTCTGGAAACCAATTTGATCCGAATCGTCCGACACATGGCGAGGAGCAAGGAAGCACCAGAATTCACTCCCTTATCTGAGCGAGATAAGCTCGACCTGGATAAAGTCGCTGAGCGGCTATACTTAACTGGAAACGCCCTTGAACAAAAACAAGCACTGGAAATCATTTATAATAGCCCTGAATCACTTTGGAAATCTTTTTACAAGAGCTTCGATTACTTCAAATCAGCTTACGACAGAGCAGTTAATCGTCTGTTATACCTGAAAGAATCCAATAAACCTATAGCAGCCAAGCTGGAGAAGCAGGTTTTAACTCCAGTGGATGCCAATCGAGTTAGAGAATTGACTGAACAAGATAAAGAAAAAGTGCTTATGAGAGATGGTTACAAATGTCTGTGTTGTGGAGCTGAAAAGAGTAGACAATGTAGATTGCAGGTCGACCACATAAGACCCTTCCGCATAAGTGGCGATACATCGTTTGAAAATTCACAGACCCTTTGCAGGGAATGCAACGCCATTAAAAAAATCGATATAATCGACTTTAGACTCCATGATATCATTCTGAAAAATGAAAAAGACTTTCAGATTTTTCAACCCACTAATTTTGACGACTATCAGACCTATGTGAGACGCATTGTGAATTTCTATTATAATTGTCAGGCCGTTGCTGGTGTGAGAAAGCAGTGCGGAACCAACGGAAAGAAAGTTGAAGTATTAGTGGTTCAACTTTACCCAGGTAATGACCCGACACGATTACTACCGCATGATAATGAATTAACTACTGCGGTGAGAAATTCCGAATTATCCGGTTGCACCTCAATTTCCAGATTGATAGTTAACCCGGAAAAAACGGACTCTAGCCTAGAAATATCTGAATGTGCTGCTGAGCAAAGCCAACAAACCCCGATCGACAGTTTACTGGTTAATGCAGCAGATACCGGCGATGTGCATGCAATGCTGGAAATAGCCAATAAGTATTTAGATAGTGACGATCCTGCTGATCAAAAAAAAGGTGTCCAATCCTTGCGAAAAGCCGCAGAGAAAGATACGGCTGAAGCATTACGCAAATTGGGACTCTGCTACTACGACGGAACAGGCACTGCAAGGAACCTTCATAAGGCAAAAGAATCGTTCTTGCTTGCGGCAGCAAAAGGGGACAGCGAAGCACAGTATCAGCTTGGCCAAATGTATTTATCTGGTGAAGGTGGAAAAAAAGATGTTGAACAATTTTTAAAATGGACTAATCAAGCAGCCCAACAAGGCCATAGGGAATCATTAAATCAATTAGGCATTGTGTATCATGACGGCAAAGATGTTAAAAGGGATTACGCCCAGGCATTTTCGTATTATAAAAAAGCTGCTGAGTTGGACGAACCGTTCGCAATGAACAATCTTGGAATCCTTTATCAATATGGATATGGAGTCCCCAAAAATCTCGATGAAGCAGTTAAATGGTTCCGCAAAGCTGCTGATAAGAATAATCCCTGGGGCTACTACAATCTGGGACTTTTGAGTTCAAAGGATCAAGATGGCTTTTCGGAAAACTTGGAAAATGCCTATATATATTTTTCCTTGGCAGTGGAATTTAGCTATGACTTACTTGACGGTACTGACCAGGGAGTCATTGCACGTGCAAAAACCAGGATCAAAAAAAAGATCAATAAAAAACAACTTGATGAGGCAGAAAAGAAAATAGAAAAATTGCTGGAAATGATGCCACAAAATCAGGTGTGAGAGCAATTTAACATATTATCCGTTGAGATGGCTTCACTTCTGTAAGATTTATCCGAACCGCTATTTCTTTTTGGGTAATCGACGGATTCGATGCTATTAGCTCAAGCATAACCTTTTCGGATGAAGATATATTTTTATTCGTAGTCTTTTCCGTAGTTTTATCCGTAGTCATTACCGTAGTATCTTGAGAAATCGGTTCTGTGCTTGCTCTAGAATTTGGGAGTGATTTCTATCAGGCTTTCAAAAAGGTCTCAATTAGAAGATAATCTTCCCTATGGCTCCCATCGTTCGCACCCACGCTGCAATGCCGTGACTTTTATCGCTTCACAGAGTGATGAAAAGAGCCGGTTTTCCCAATCTGGCACAGTCAGGTCAGTGCCAGCTTGTACGTGGCGTCCTTTTTATCTCTATTGAGCACGCTTTCAATCCTGTCGATCGGCCTGCCGGACTCATTCTCCAAAAGCGCAAACAGCATTGTCACCCATGAGAACCCCGGTCTTTTCAAACTGTCTTCATTGATCCATTTTTCGTTCAGTTTAAATCCTGTGCGTTCAAAAAGGAGCTCCAGATAATCGGAATTGAGATCAGAGAAGAGGCGGCCTTTGTCGTCCCTGTTGGCTTCTGAAATCCCATCCCTTGAGAATGGGATCGAGATCAGGGCTTTTCCGCCAGGCTTGAGAAGCTTTCTGAGCGAAAAGACGGTATCGAATAAGTGTTCTTTTGGAAGATGCATCAGCACTGCAGAGCAGACCAGGGCATCGAAATTTCCTTCAAAGGCTAAACCCGGGTCAGGCAGGCTGCCTTCAACAATTCTGCCTTTCAATTCCGGAAATTTTGTGCAGGTCAGTTCGCGAAGTTCCCGGCAGGGTTCAATTCCATAGGCATCATGCCCGAGTTTGAGAAGAGCGAGCAGGTCACGGCCTGAGCCGCAGCCTATATCCAGGATTCTGCACTTATCAGGAAATGCTCTGTTGAAATAATTCGAGATACCGCCAATGACAGAATTATAGCGTTCAAATACTTCCCTGGCATTTTCAGAATAATAAGAAAGGGTTTCCTGATCCATGCTGGTAATCTACCACTAATCAAGTTGCTGCTCAAATCAACTGTTAAAGTGTTAATGTGTGAAGGCTGGAGTCCATCGGAACTAATGATCGTCTATTTTCAATAATGTTCCCATTTAGTGCAAAAAACGGTTGCAACCATGCAAATTAGAGTTTATACTTCTATTATGCATGGTTATATTGATAGACATTTAGCTGAAAAAATCAGAACCAGGCTTGCGAATTTTCCGGCAGCAGCCATTCTTGGCCCAAGGCAGTGTGGAAAATCAACTCTGGCTCATCGCCTTGCACAGGAGTTTCCACATACAGTTTACCTGGATCTGGAAAGACCATCGGATCTTGCCAAGCTTAATGATCCGGAAGCATTTTTTTCGCTAAATCGAGGAAGGTTCTGCTGCCTGGATGAAATTCAGAGAAAACCAGAATTATTCCCGGTTCTGCGGAGCATGATCGATGCAAGCGGAACCAATGGTCAATTCCTGATTCTTGGATCAGCATCCAGAGATTTGATCAGGCAAAGTTCTGAAACTCTGGCAGGCAGGATCAGCTATGCAGAACTTACACCTTTCCTGTTGAGCGAACTTCAAACCGGCACAGAGGCGGTGAGGGGACTCTGGCTCAAAGGCGGCTATCCCAGGAGCTATCTGGCCAAAGACATTGAAATCAGCTGTAACTGGCGTGAAGATTTTATCCGTACTTTCCTGGAGCGGGAGATACCTCTGCTGGGTTTTAAATACTCCCCATCAGTGCTGGAGCGATTCTGGAAGTTCTGCGGCCATGTGCATGGCCAGCTGCTAAACCTTTCGAAGCTCGGCGAGTCTCTGGGTGTATGTTACCACACCATCAAAAATTATACCGAACTCCTGGAACGCACTTTCATGCTCAGGCTTCTGAAGCCTTATTCCACTAATCTTAAAAAGAGGCTGGTGAAATCTCCGAAGCTGTATGTCAGGGACTCAGGCCTGCTGCACAGCCTGCTCGGCATCAGCACACAAAATGACCTGCTCGGACATCCTGTTTACGGCTCTTCCTGGGAAGGCTTTGCCCTGGAGAATATTCTGTCAGAGCTGCCGGAATGGGAATCCTCGTTTTACCGGACCAGTAATGGCGCGGAAATTGATCTGATTTTGCAGCGCGGAAAGAGTAAAGTAGCGGTAGAATTCAAGGCACACAGCGCTCCTCAGGTTACAAAGGGTTTCTGGGATGCTCTCGAACAACTGGAAATCAAGGAAGCTTATGTGGTCGCGCCTGTAGAAGAGTCATATCCATTGAAAAATGGTACTCATGTGGTTCCTTTGACAAAATTCATCGAAACAATGCTGAAAAATTGATTTCCCGGAGATACAGCAACTAAAAAAGGCCTCCTGAGCTGGAAGCCTTGTGTTTTCATGGTGGAGGTGAGCGGGCTCGAACCGCTAACCTCCTGCGTGCAAGGCAGGTGCTCTCCCAATTGAGCTACACCCCCACCTAAAGCTGTTGAAAAAGCCTTGCTGCTTCGTTCCACTCAACTTCAGTCGGTCAACGTACGTTGAGTACGTCTCCCTCCTTCAGTTTCGTGGGCCTCGCATCCAGGCTTTTTGAACAGCTTTGTAACAATCGCTTAGAAAGTGATGGTGGGCCAAGGTGGATTCGAACCACCGACCTCTGCCTTATCAGGGCAGCGCTCTGACCAACTGAGCTATTAGCCCACGTGTCCTTCAATTTATAGAATCAGAGTCTTTGTTGTCAATTATTTTTTTAGCTTTGATTACCGATTACCGGATTTTCAGCTTGAAGATGGAAATAAATATAGTAAAATATGCTGGATGAATCTGAAAAAAATCCTCTTTGTCCGGCTTTATCAGAAATATGATTTCAATTTCACCACTCCTCCTACAGGCTTTCTTTACATTCCAGCAGTGATTTCAGAGAAATATCCGCAGGTGGAAATGAGCTTCTTCGATTTCTCGCTCCCCTCAGCCACGCCCTCTGCTTATCGCAGTATGCTTGACTCCATCAGGCCTGACTGCGTGATGTTCTCTGGTACATACATGGAACGTGACCAGCTCCGCTGGGCTTCCGGAACAGCCAGAAAAATCCTGAAGGATGTACTCTGCATCTGTGGAGGAGTGCTTGTGACCACTGCGCCCGAAGAAGTCCTGATGAATCAGCATCTGGATTTCGCAGTAGGGGGAGAAGGGGAAGAACGCATCCTCAAACTGCTGGCAAATCTATCCGGAAACATTGATCTGGATGGAATAGGATATCAGAAAGATCGGACGATCCACTACAACCCGCCAGTCTCCATGATTCCAGATATCGAGACCATCCCTTTCCCCAAATGGGATCTGCTTGATTTCAAGGCCTATTCCGGAGCCCCTACCATGAACGGGACTACAAAATTCTGGCCCTATTGCACTGTCTCCACCTCCCGCGGCTGCCCTTTCTCATGCAGTTACTGCCATCACACCATGGGCAGGCAGTTCCGGGCCAGGTCTCCTGAATCAGTCAGAGACGAGATCGACAGGCTTGTGACAGGATTCGGGATCAGGGAAATTCACTTCATAGATGACTGCTTCAATCTCGACCTGGAGCGTGCCAAAAAAATCTGCAGGCTGATCATTGAGTCAAAATTCAGGATCGGGATTGCCTTTCCCAATGCCCTCAAAGGAGACTACCTGGATGAGGAACTGATCTTTCTGCTGAAAAAAGCAGGCTGCTGGAGCGTTACTGTGGCAGTGGAAAATATCTCGCCCAGGATTGTGAAAATGATGGATAAGAAGCTGGATTTGTCCAGACTGCGGAAAAATGTCCGGCTGTTGAATAAATACGGGATCTACACCACAGCTTACTTCATGTATGGATTCCCGGAAGAAACTCTGGAGGAACGCAGGCTCAATGGGGAATTTGCAGACTGCCTGGAGATTGAGTCCCTGATCCAGTTCCGCTATATCCCATTTCCAAACACCAGGATCAAAAGCGAATTTTATCAGGACCTGGATCTGAGGAAAATCTCTTCCCGCAATTTTGTTTATACAGTCAAGAACCCGGGTTTTAATAAAACCTGCATGTCAGAACAGGAAATTGACGGGTCTGTCCGAAGCAATTATCTCAGTTTCTATTCCAATCCCCGCAGACTCCTCAGAATCATGCGTAAATACCCGAAAAAATATCTGCTCAAGCATCTGCCTACTGAACTGGGTGATTTGATAAAACTGGTTTTCTCCGCTTTTTGATTTCCAGCTCCCTTTGAACATATAATGTCGCAATGCACATCCGAAAAATCCTATTCACCAGGCTGTTCGAAAAGCCGGATTTCCCGATCACAACCCCGCCCACAGGGTTTCTCTATGTGCCTGCTGCGATCTGTGCGGCTTATCCTGAGATCCGGATGGATTTCTTTGATTTCTCGCTTCCTGGAGAATCCATGGGGCAATTCGGAAAAAAACTGGCAGAGTTCAGGCCTGACTGCGTAATGTTTTCAGGCACCTATCTGGAGCGGGATCAGTTCTATCAGGCTGCAGCTGCAGTGCGGGAACTCCTGCCAGGTGCAATGACAGTCTGCGGCGGCCCCCTGGCTTCCTGCTCTCCCCTGGAAATTCTCGGTTCAGGCGCAGTGGATTACATAGTCTGCGGAGAAGGAGAGCAGCGGGTGATAAATCTGCTGCAGAATCTGGAGACAGGGAAAAATTTCTGCGACGGGATCGGTTATAAGGCCGGGCCGGACCTTCATTACACTCAGCCTGTAAAGCTGCTGGAGGATCTGGACGCGGTCCATTTCCCGAAATGGGATCTGATCGACTTCAGGGAATATTCGAAAATCCCTGGCATGAACAGCATACTCAGGCAGTCTCCTTACGCCACTGTCAGCACCTCCCGCGGCTGCCCCTTTTCCTGCACTTACTGCCACAAGACTATGGGTAAGCAGTTCAGGCCCAGGTCTCCTGAATCGGTCAGGGACGAGATCGAGCAGCTGGTCAGACGATTCGGGGTCAGGGAGATCCATTTCATAGACGACTGTTTCAATCTGGACCTGGAGAGGGCCAAAAAGATCTGCAGGCTGATCATTGACTCGAAATTCAGGATAGGCATAGCTTTCCCCAATGCAGTCAAAGCTGACCTGCTGGACGAGGAACTGATCGTTCTTTTAAAAAAAGCCGGCTGCTACAGCGTCACTATAGCCATAGAAAGCATCACTCCTGAAATAGTCAGACTGATGGACAAAAAGCTGGACCTGGGGAAAGCCAGGCAGAACATCTCTCTGCTCGACAGGCACGGGCTCTTCACCTCAGCTTATTTTATCTATGGGTTTCCAGGTGAAACAGGAAAAAGCTTATGGAAAAATGCGGTCTTCGCCAACAGGCTGAAAATCGAGACTGTCTCCTTTTTCCGCTTCATCCCTTATCCTGGAACAAAAATCTCTGCCGATTTTTTTTCTGACCTTGACTTTTCCGGAATTCCTTCATCCCAGTTCCATTTTTTTACGGAAAGCGGCAGGTTCAACAGGAGCAGGCTCAGCGCAACCTGGCTCTCAGGATTCAGATCTGCCGCCTATTTCCTGTTCTACACTAACCCGGTCCGGATCTGGAGGGTGCTCAGGAAAATTCCCAGAACCTGGACCATGTTTTCCAGACTGCCTCTTGATATCTGGGAGCTTGTTTCCAGAATCTGGCCTGATTTTTTGCGCTTCAAGGTGTGAATTATGCGGATTCTTTTCGTGCATGGAGCTTATGAAAGCCTGGGGATAGAATATCTCTCGGCTGTATTGAAGAAAAACGGCCACCAGGTCTTTCTGGCCTATTCTCCCCTGCTGTTCAGAGACGCTCTGCTGCATTTCCCTCTGGCAGCACATTGCTTCAACCGCGACCGGAGCCTGGTTGAGCTTGAAAATATCAAACCTGATCTGATCGCGTTTTCCTGCGTCACTGCCTGTTTCTCCTGGATGCATGGACTGGCCAGGGCTTATAAAAGGAAACTGCCGGATGTACCGATAGTCTTCGGCGGCATCCATGCCAGCACTGCGCCGGAATATCTGATTTCTATCCCTGAAATCGACTTTGTCTGTCTCGGCGAAGGCGAACAGGCACTCCTGGAACTGGTGGAATGCCTTGCAGAAAAACAGGACCCCTCCAGAATTTCCAACATCTGGGGTAAAAATTTTCGCAACCAGCCCAGGCCGCTGATCAGAGACCTGGATTCGCTTCCCTTTCCTGACCATGAACTTTTTTACGAAAAAGCCCCCTATTTCAAAGATGTCTATCCAATCATTACTTCCCGCGGCTGCCCTTATTCCTGCACCTACTGCAACAACAACAGCCTGAAAAGGATTTACCCGGCAGAGCCTGGCATGCTGCGCAGGCGGAGCATCGCCAATGTAATGGAAGAACTCGTCCGGGCTCAAAAAAAATGGAATTACAAGGCACTGGTGATTGAGGATGAGATTTTTACCGGCGACACGGAACGGGTCAGGGAATTCTGCACAGCATACCGGAAAAAAATCCGGCTCCCATTTATCTGCGTGACGCATCCGAAAACCACCCGTCCGGAAGAACTTGAAATGTTGCGCTCTGCCGGCTGCGTACAGATTGAGATCGGAGTGCAGACCCTGAATCGGAAAGTACGCAGGCAATATCTGAGGAGATTTGAGACCAATTCTGAGATTGTCCAGGCGCTCAAAGCTCTGCATGAATCAGGAATTCCATACAACATCGACCATATCCTGGGGCTCCCTGGGGATGATTTTCAATCCCAGCTGCTGGCGCTCAAAATCTATAATGTTTTCCGCCCGCACAGGCTGCTGCCTTTTTTCATCACTTATTACCCTGGCACTGAAATCAGCGGGATTGCGGAAAAAATGGGGATGCTTGAGCCAGGGCTGAAAGCGAAAATCCTGGCCGGAGAATCCGAATCATTTGAACAGCATGGCAGCATCGAAGACAGGAATCAGCGGAAAAGGCTGGACAGCCTGCGCATTGTCTTCGGCTGGCTGCCGCTCTTACCCAGAAAAATCGTCCGCCTGATTCTCAAGTCCAGTCTGATCGGAATGCTGCCTGATTCTCACCTGATCGGCAAGGTTCTGCCGTCCCTTCTGTTCACTCTTTTCTCAAAGGAACCAAGGGGAAAGCTGATCCTGAAAAAGTATCTTTATCACCTGATCAGGCTGGGGAAGTGAAAAAAACGATAAATAATGCTCTTTAAACCCGATGATGATAGAATAGATCCATGAAAATGCACCCCCTGGATTTTTACCGGAATCTCGTTTTCGCCACTATCCTCCTGGTGCTGCTTATTTTTCTCCTGCATGACCTGAAAACTATATTCTGAACGGGAAACCATGTTTGACTCCTTGCAGCACCAATTACTTGATCTGGTCAGAAGCATGGGCGATCTTGGGGTTTTCATCGCGATGTTCCTGGAATCCTGCATAGTCCCGATCCCTTCGGAAGCCATCATCATCGGGGCCGGAATGGCCGGCATTCCGCTCAAATCGATCACGATCTATGGGTCCCTCGGCTCGACCCTGGGCGGGATTGTGGGATATTACATCGGCCTGCTGGGCGCCAAACCCGTGATCCTCAGATTCGGAAAATACATTTTCATCACCCCGCATCATCTGGAACAGGCGGAAGCCTTTGCCCGGAAATACGGGATCCAGAGCGTGCTGATCGGAAGACTGGTCCCTGTAGTTCCTTTCAAGGTCTTCTCGATTGCCGCAGGGATCACCCGTCTTCCGCTCCTCCCATTCGCGATCTGCACTCTGATCGCAGTGATTCCCAGAATCGTTCTGCTCTCGTTCTATGGAAACAAGCTCGTCGAATATACCAATGAAACCCTGCTGGTCACAGCAGGACTGCTGGCTGTTTTCGGGATTTACAGACTGATCCGGCACCTGCAGAAGAAAAAGGCTTCCTCATTGCAGTAGACTGGTCAGAGGAGTAAAATCCTCTTATAATTAAATTATGATTAAAGGAGACTGCATGAACAGACTGCGCATGAATCTGCTTTTGTTACTGATCCTTTTCTGCCGGATCATTTCGCTTTCCGCCGAAGCTCCTGTCCCCCCGAAGGCTGAAAAAGTCCGCAAAATAATGGTGAATCACGGGGACATCCGGATTGATAATTACTACTGGCTTAATAAAAAAGAGAATCCGAAAGTCATCAATTATCTCAATGCTGAAAACACTTACACAGAAACCATGATGAAAGACACTGAGCAGTTTCAGAAAAAGCTCTACACTGAAATGGTTGCAAGGATCAAGGAAGATGATAATTCAGTACCCCAGCGGGAAGGTGATTTTTATTACTATTACCGTACTGAAAAGGACAAGCAGTATATAATCCACTGCCGCAAAAAAGGCAGCCTGGAAGCGAGCGAAGAGATTATACTGGATGAGAACGAACTGGCTAAAGGACACGATTTCTGCGATGTTTCCGGGATCAAGCAGAGCCCTGACCACAAGCTGCTTGCTTTCAGTATAAACTTCGCAGGGGACGAAAAATATACGATCCAGATCAAGGATCTGAGTACCGGACAGATGCTCCCTGACAAGATAGAGAACAGTGAGGCAGGATTGGAATGGGCGGCAGACAATGCCACTATCTTCTATACAGTCAAGGATCAGTCACTGAGGCCCTATCGTCTTTACAGGCACAAGTTAGGTACTGATGCCGCAAAAGATGAGCTGGTGTTCGAAGAACCTGATCAGGCTTATTTTGTGGGAATTGCCAAAACAAGGAGCAAATCCTATCTGCTGCTTTATATCGGCAGCAACACCACCACTGAATTCCGCTACCTGCGTTCAGATGACCCGGCCGGAAAATTCAAAATGTTCCAGCCCAGAAAACAGGGAGTGGAGTATTACGTCGATCAGCAGGGCGACCGCTTCCTGATCCGTACCAACTACAAAGCCGAGAACTTCCGCCTGATGCAGACGTCGCTGAAAGCAACTGAATTGAAGTACTGGAAAGACCTGATCCCGTGCCGCAAGGATACCCTGCTGGAAAACATCGACGCTTTTGAGAATCATCTGGTAGTGTATGAACGGGGACATGGGCTGCAGACCATCAAAGTGCTAGATCTGAAAAAACATCAGGAACACTATGTCAAGTTTCCGGAACCTGTATACAGTTATACCACCTCTGAAAATCCTGAATACAAGACCAAAACCCTGCGGTTCAATTACACTTCCATGATCACTCCCATGTCTGTTTTTGATTATGACATGGATACCCGCGGCATGGAATTGAAAAAACAGACCCAGGTAAATGGCTTAAAGCCGTTCCTCTACCAGACAGAGCGCGTTTTCGCCAAAGCCAAGGATGGAACCAGGATCCCGATTTCCCTGGTCTATCGCAAAGGCATCGTGAAAGACGGCAAGAATCCGCTGCTTCTCTATGGATACGGTTCCTACGGGATCAGCATGGACCCATATTTCTCGTCAGCCAGGCTGAGTCTCCTCAACCGCGGTTTCATTTATGCCATAGCCCATATCCGCGGCGGCCAGGAAAACGGCAGGGCCTGGTATGAAAACGGCAAAATGGATCACAAGCTGAACACATTCAATGATTTCATCGCCTGCGCTGAACACCTGATCAACACAGGCTATACCAGGAAAAACCTGCTGGCCATTCAGGGCGGAAGCGCCGGAGGCCTGCTGATGGGCGCAGTCATCACCATGCGGCCGGATCTCTTTCAGGCTGGAGAGGTCGATGTCCCGTTCGTGGATGTGATCAACACCATGCTGGATCCAAATATTCCTTTGACTGTCACAGAGTATGAGGAATGGGGAAATCCCAACAAAAGCAAGGATTACATGTACATGAAAAGTTATTCTCCCTATGACAATATCCAGGCTGTAGACTACCCCATCATGCTGGTTACAGGCGGCCTGAACGATCCCAGAGTCGGCTACTGGGAGCCTGCGAAATTCGTCTGCAAACTGCGGGAACTTAAAACAGACAGCAATCTGCTGATCCTGAAGACCAATATGGGCGCAGGCCATATGGGAGCTTCCGGAAGATACGATTATCTGAAAGATGTGGCCTTTGAATACGCATTCTTCTTCAAGGCGCTGGGACTTAGGCAATAAGGTTTTTCCATCTATGTTTGGAAAGGCAGGCCAGGCCTGCCTTTTTTGTTTATATCTCAACACAAGTTATTGTAGGGGCACCCCTCGCGGGTGCCCGAACTGCAATGGCAAAGGAAAATCCCACTCCGCTCGTTTCACTCGCTTCGGGGATATGTGCCTGTAACAAAAACCTCGTAGTAACTCGGTTTTTTAACAGGCACAAAAAAAAGACCACCATTCGGCGGTCAGAGGACTAGAGTATAAGTGGACTACAGGTTGTAGAGGTTTCGAACTGAGGGGGGTACCTCGTATGATGTTCTCTGCTCTACAATTACGATAATAGCCGGAATCATACCCTTAATCCAGTTACAATTTGTTACAATTTGTCAGGCACTGTAACAAATCGTTAACCATGAAGGTTGTCTCCTGTTCAGTATTGATCCGAAATGTTCATTCAGTACACTGCGATATTGATAATTCCGGGATTCTTGATAAACCTGAAGCTATTTTTCTTGCAATATGGGAATCCATAGGTTAATATCAAAAAAAATCTACTTACATGGGAACCAAATGCCCAGAGATGCTAAAAAAATCAGGAACATCGGAATCATCGCCCATGTCGACCATGGGAAAACCACGCTTGTAGACACGCTTTTCCGCCAGTGCTCTGTCAAGGTCAGAAAAGACAAACCCACAGAGCGGATCATGGACAGCAACGACCTGGAACGCGAGCGCGGCATCACGATTTTCAGCAAATGCGCATCTGTCAATTACAAGGATTACCTTGTCAACATCGTAGATACTCCAGGACATTCTGATTTCGGCGGAGAAGTGGAACGCATCCTGAATATGGTGGATGGTGTGCTGCTGCTTGTCGATGCTGTGGACGGTCCCATGCCGCAGACCAAATTCGTGCTGAGGAAAGCCCTGAAACAAGCTCTGAACCCCATTGTTGTCATCAACAAAATGGACCGTCCCCATGCCCGGCCCAGATTCGTGGAAAACGCCATTTTCGACCTCTTCGTGTCACTGGGGGCCACTGATGAGCAACTTGATTTTCCGATCGTTTACGCTTCTGCAAAAGACGGCTGGGCCACCAGGATCGTGGACAAGGTCGCTGACAATGTGATCGAACTCCTGGACCTGATCGTTTCCTATGTTCCTCCACCAGTGATTTCAAGGACCGGCGGTTTTTCAATGCTGATCTCCAACATTTCATACAACTCCTATGTGGGCCAGCTGGCTCACGGCAGAGTTTATTCAGGAACCATCCATCAGAATGCTCCGGTTTACCTTCTGAAGAAGGACAATCTGATCCAACCCTACAAAGTACTGAAAATTCTCAGTTACGAAGGCCTCGAACAAGTCGAGGCGATGGAAACCTCTGCCGGCGAGATTGTGGCCATTGCCGGGGCTCAAGACCTGGAGATCGGGGACACACTGGCTCAGGCTCCCGAAATCTCCCCTCTTCCACGCATCAGAGTTGATGAACCTACAATTTCCATGTTTTTCTATACCAATTCCTCTCCTTTCTTCGGATCTGACGGCAAGTTCGTGACTTCACGAAAAATCCGGGAAAGGCTGCAGGTGGAAGTGATGGGGAATGTGGCAATCTGTGTCGAGGACGGAGATTCTCCAGACTCGTTCAAAGTGTCCGGACGCGGAGAACTGCAGCTTTCCATCCTGATCGAAACCATGCGCAGGGAAGGATATGAACTGGAAATTTCACAGCCCAAAGTGATTCTCAGGGAAATCGACGGCAGAACCCATGAGCCGTTTGAAGAACTTGTCCTGGATATAGATAACACTTTCCTTGGTGCAGTGATGGAAAACCTGGGGAAACGCAAAGCTGAGGTGCTTACCCTGCATAATGACGGCGTGACCACCAGGGTCGAACTGAAAATTCCGGCACGGGGTTTGTTTGGATTTCATAATGATTACCTGAGCCTCACCAAGGGTACAGGTTTGCTCAATCAATCTTTTTATGGATATGAACCGTTCCGCGGGCTCTTCCAGAAAAACAGGCGTGGTGTTCTTGTGAACATGGAAGCCGGGCGTGTTTCAACCTATGCTCTCACCCAGCTTAAGGACAGGGGCACTTTTTTCATCCGGCCCGGCGACAGGGTGTATGAAGGCATGATCGTGGGAGAGCATTGCCGGGACACAGACCTGCCTGTCAATATCTGCAAAGAGAAACATCTGACCAATATGCGGTCTTCCACCTCGGAAATCGTGGAAAAACTGCCTGCGCCAAGGGATTTCTCCCTGGAGCAGTGTATGGAATACATCGAAGACGATGAACTGGTGGAAGTGACTCCTGTCGCGATCAGGATGCGCAAAAAAACACTGAATCATGAACAGAGGCTGCGGCTCAATAAAAAGAAGGAATAAATATTTCCTATAGATTCATGTAATTCTGATCCAGCCAGCATTTCGGCCTGTCCACATTGAAGTAAAGCCTGGACTTTTCCCTGGTTTCAAGATTTCTAACCTCAAAAACATCGAACTGGTGGTTGCTCTCGTCCATCACCAGATCCTGGCTCAGGGGTTCAAGCCCGAGATACTTCATGATCACATATTCTTCGCGGACATCGATCACGAGGTAAGCGCAGGAAAAGTTCGACCCGTCACCGGATTTTAAAATGGAGTCGATCATGCCCCTGGAAAATTTCCCGTGGAAATCGGATTTTTCCAGTTCACCCATCGCCCGGTAAATTATTTCAGCAGCAGAATGGGCTTCAATATCCAGGTAATTTTCCCGGATCAGAAAATTCACGTCTGCCAGCGCAGTTTTCCAGTCAAGGGCATCCAGCGCTCTGTTTAACCCCTCGCCATGCACTTCATCCCTTGAATACGGGCAGTAACTTTCCCATTCAGCATACGATTCACGGAGCTTGGAGTAATCAGCTTCTTCAGGTTTAGCAATCGCTTGTTTTAACATTTCCAGGTACTTCATTTCATTCTCCGGTAATCATGTGTTATTTATTCCGTAAGGGCATTCGCTGCAACTTCGAACAGTGTTTCCAGTCCTTTTTTAGCGGTTTTCAGATGGAATTTCGGGACCCAGTTTTCCGAAGTAAGGCAGTCACTCACTGTAAACATCGCGGCCAGCTCCACTCCCCGGAATTCAGCCACAGCAAACAGGGCTGAAGCTTCCATTTCCACAGTCAGAATCCCCTCATCCCGATATTTTTTTACTTCAGCGGCTGTTTCCCTGTATGGCGCATCAATCGTCCAGGATGCTCCAGCCTGATATCTTACTTTCATCTGATTCAGGGTATTTTTCAATTGCCGCACCAGTGCAGCAGAAGCCCTGGCGTACCTGGCTGGCTTGAGATAATGATATGATGTGCCTTCATCCCTGATGGCACGCTCGCAGACCACCAGACCTCCGGGCCTGAGGTCTTCCTGCAGTGATCCGGCAGTGCCGATGGAAACGATTTTTTTGACTCCCAGGGCTATCAGCTCTTCTAAAACCGCAGCAGAGCTTGGGGCTCCGATTCCAAAACAGCCGGTGAGACCGATCTTGCAGCCTTCCCTGGACAGTATCCGAAAATTCTCCTCTATACAAGGAACCTGAACTGTTTCATACTTTTCGATCAGATAGTTCAACAGGCTCTTCTGAAAACAGATGATGGCGCAGGATGGAATCTCCGGCTGGACCAGCCGGTCTCTTTTCCGGCTGTAACTGAGAAAATCCTGTGGAGAAAAAAGGGATTTTTCATGGATTTTATTTTTAAAATTCGGAATCAATTCCACTCCCGCCATCAGTTCAAGTCATAGCATTCAAAGCTTCGGATTCAGTGGAAAAAATTTTTACCACCCGGTCGAGCTGGGTGGCTTTGAAAATCGACATTACAAACGGATTCAGACAGCAGAAGCAGACCATCCCTTTCTGCGACATGATCTCCTTGCTGTAATAAAAGAAAATTCCCAGGATAGTGCTGTTGGAGTATTTCAATCCGCTCAGATTGAAAACCACTTTGCTGCCTTCAGCATTTTTCAGTTCAGAGAGAAAATTTCTCAATTCCTCGGATTCATGATATTCAATCTGAGACTGGATTTTGATTACATTAACATCATTTACAAGATACTTATCGATTTTCATATCAGTCTGGAAATGTTTTTCAATATTATACTGTCTAGGTCGTGAATTATCAAGAAAGCTTTGAGCAAATTTCAAAGTCCTGAGGAAATTTCCTGGCGGAATCACAGCTGATCAGCTAAAATTATCTGATGCATAACCGCCGTTTGATGTCCTTTATCTATGGCCTGTTTACCGACTTCCGGATCAGGTATGCCCTGATCGGTGCTAAAGGTTCAGCAAACTCAGTGCGCAAATTAGTCGGATTCGCTGATTTTTTAGTGGATGAGCCGGGTTTCGATGAAATCCGCAAGATACTCCGCTCTGATGATTTCTCTGAGCACGAACTTTTTAACGGTTTTGTGCAGTTTTCTCCGCCGGACAAAGATAACCTGCTCGGATTTCTGCAGGCCGACGAACCGGCACTTCTTGATGCGCTCAACAGGGCGGTTGACAAGCCGCTCGGGAAATTCTCGATCAGGCAGCTCACCCGGGAAGATCTGGTCCTGGTGTACCTTAAAGTGATTCAACGGGATAAATCCCTTCGTTCCCAGTTATTATCCCTGATCGAAGATCTGATGGAATCAGCGGAACTCGACTTCGCTCTCCTGACTTCATATTTCAATTCCGCAGGCGAGAGCAAGCTCTTCGAAAGTTTAATGGGGAAATACAGGCCTGGTGACTGCAAAACCATCGACCTGAGGGATCATTTTGCAGCGACATTACCCCGCTACAAGGGAAAATAATCTAGGCTGCCCCTATGAGACAAACTTGCGGAAGCGCGCCACAGAAAGGGAAAGGGTGAGGCAGCCGATTACGGCAAGAGCGGCAAACTCATG
>JAQTZZ010000068.1 GCA_028687545.1 Candidatus Wallbacteria bacterium | reverse complement strand
AGGCCTGATTTCACGTAGAACTCATCGGCAGTCTGCAGATAAAAAGCACGATGCAGCTTCCTGAAATTCTCCACTGTCAGGACAATTGATTTTGCCTCATGACTTGTGGCAAGCCGCAGGATCGGCAGTTCCCTGTATCTGGTGATCCCGACAGGAACGATGCCGGCCGACAGAAGGGCCGGCCGCAGCAACGGCAGCATCCTCAGGGACCTCTGCAGTTCAGTCCTGTCGTTGTAGCCTGGAACAATCACAAACTGCAGATGGAATTTAACCCCGTGCTGCTTTAAAAAAAGGAGCTGATCCAGGATGTGTCCGGCTGCCGGATTGCGCAGCATTCTGCACCGCAGCACAGGATTGAAAGTGTGGACTGAAATATACAACGGGGAAAGCTTGTAATCAATGATGTAATTCAATTCAGCTTGATTCAACCCGGTCATGGTAATGAAATTTCCAAACAGGTAGGAAAGTCTGAAATCTTCGTCTTTTACATACAGAGCGCGCCGCAGGCCGGGCGGAACCTGGTCGATGAAGCAGAATATGCAGCGGTTTCTGCATGATTTAACCCGTTCCAGGTCGGACAGATAGTCTTTCATTCAATCGTGATCAACATGTTATCAGTAATTTCAGGCAGCTTGAATTCGATTTCGTTGAAGCGATACAGGAAAGAGATCTCCCCGGCTTTCCCGGCTAAGGTTTTATAGGATATTTTGGCTGGCGCAGTTTGCACCTTACATCTGGCAGTGACATCTTTAAAAGGGATCACTGCATTTTTTCCCTTGTCATAGTTGGCGTTTACGAGCAGCAGGTATTTTTTCCCGTCTGATTCGACCGGGAATGAGCGGAGACCGGCATATTTTTTATCGAATTTCAGCGAAAGATTCGGTAACAGAGTGGTAATCGCCTGCAGAATCCTGGTTTCCAGCTTCAGGTCCTTGATTGAATAATAGCTGTAATAAGTAGATTCGCTGACTTTGGCGCAATTCGGGTGGTTGAAGACTTTCTCTCCATTGAAAACGACTTTTCCCCCTGAATTGATGTAGTTCCAGAAAACCTTTTCCTGATGTTCGGTCAGAAAGTCGCTTTGAGGAATGAAGACAAGCTTGTATTTCGAAAGTTTTTCAACTGAAAGGTCATCTGCAAAAATCCTGCCGTCGCCTGAAAAGACCGTGTCAAAGTTCAGCTGATTGTCCAGGAAAAGATAGGAAAGACCCCAATATGGCAGAGAGAAGCGGTCCAGGATTCTGGAAGGATAATTCTGGAAAATGGCTATTTCAGCGAGAGAAGAACCCTTCCTGAATTTACTGAGATTCTCCCTGTAAAAACATAGAGCTGAGCTGATTTCTGAAGAGCTGAAACCTTCCTCCTGCGCGGGCGCGGTGCGATTACGGAGTGGAAAGACGAAATCAGCGCCACAGCCCAGTGCTTCACCGCTGATAATGTCCAGGAAAGCGCATCTGCCACGAAACGATTTCAGTCCTCGTTGATAGCCGTTGGTGTCAAGAAAAGAAAGCAGGGGCTTGCCGCTTGAGAATGAGGAAGCCAGCTTGTAGACAGGTACCCAGGAATTGCGGGGAGGACCAACGTTTTTGTCATCCGGATTCCAGTCTCCGGGTGTGACCAGGTCGCATGCCACATCCAGCAGATCGAAATATCGTGCAGGAGGAAGATACTCGGCAGCCATTCCCCAGATATTGCCGAATATGCTGACTTCCACGCTTCTGTTCCTGGCGTATTCCCTGGCATCCTGCAGAAAACGGGCGATGTTCATCAGATTGTCCTCGATCTGGAAAACAAAAAATTCCTGGCCGATTGTGGTGAGAGCGAATCTGTCGCCGTCTGAAAGTTCGGCTAAAGATTTGCCGAGCGCGTCGATTTTTTTACCTCTCAGGTATTCACGGTAGTCGAATTTCTTGATCTCATTGATGCCGTAATACTCCTTCAGTTTTTCCGGAGCCTGTTTCGCTTCCAGATATGATCTGAAGTTCTCCATGCAGAGGTTGCAATAACATTCACCCCGCCAGGATTCCAATGCAGGCTGGTCTATTTCAACGAGGTTGCAGCCGCTGTCAACCAGTATTTTGAATGAGGATAGAAGTTCGGCACGCCATTCCTGATGTGCCAGACAGCCATGATGGAGACTGCCATCGAAAGTAATCCTGCGCCCCAGAGGATCCACTGTGGAATATTTTTTCATGAAATCTTCGGAGTAACTGCCTTCACGGATTGCAATCAGACCCATCATTCCGCTGACAGAAATACCGCTCAGACGAAGGTTTCGGATAAAGTTGCGCTCGTGCGCAGCCAGGATTCTGGCCTCCTTCATCGGCATGCCCCAGATATTGAGAGCCCTGAAAGCCACACAAGGTTTGGCGGCAATGACTTCAGCTGTGGAAAGATTGGAATCAACAGCCAGCCAGACAGTGGAAAGGTTTTGCGATTCCACAGTAAAATCGGTTTTGAAAACTGTCTGAACAGTGTCGGTGTCTGCAACAGATAAAGTATCATCAGTCACAGTCCGGGAATTGATTGAGACCGAGGCTTCGGTTGTTGATTGCTGGATAGAAGCAGCGTCTGAAACTGTTTCCGCAGATGCGGCGAGTGTTTGTGTTTTCCCGGGCTTGGCTTTGAGATGGAGGGTTGTTTCGGGTTTCACTGAATTGTTTTCTGAAATCCCAGGTAAATCAATTTTGGCTTGAACCGGAACTGCCAGGAAAAGCATTGTCAGTAAATATATCAATCTCATAATTCCCGCTCCTTAAAATCGTCTTGACATAAATACTATCATTAACAGGTCTTCCGGACAAGTCACGGATGTATAGATGCAGGCCTGCATGATTAACCAGTCTGGATGGTTTTTTTAATTTGACTGACAGGCGTGGATTACTCCCGAACACATATTTAATGCTCCCTGAAGGCCAGGTGAAGGAGAGACCAGAGCTTTCCGAAACAAATTCCGGTGTCCCGGAGAGAGCTGAAAAAAAGAACGAGCCTGGTCTGTATTGTTTGGGATTTCCCCTGAACTTGAGAAAACCCAGCTCTTTTCTGAGATTGATTTCATCGACAGATTCGAAATAATTCCCTGAAAACGTTGAAAATATCGGATCTCCAGCCAGTATCCGTAATGGGTTGAAACCGATCAGACAGGATAGATTTCCTGTCTCTGAAATCAGTGCCGCGTATGATGGTGAAACAAACAGATTCTGATCCCGTCCGTTTTTCAGAAAATCTCCGCTGGAAAGGCCGGTGCAGCACTTTCCCAGCCTGCCGGAGATCGCTGCGAAAAGATGCAGCCAGCGCAGACCTTCAAACTGTTCCTTGCCTGGTTCATACAGACCGGGACAGCCGAATTCGAAACGATGTGTGCAATAAATCTCCTCAGCCAGACTAAGGAATTCCGTGAGGGATGAATCTCTGAGCCCTGAGTTGGCGATCTCTCCGATCCACTCCCTGGCTTTTGCGGATAATTCCGTGAAATACTTGAATTTAGGCGAATTCGAGAGAAAGTCGAAGAAGTTCCGGTACCCTCCTGTATCATAAAACCTTGGCTGGCTCATCTGCTCAAAGCTGTTTTTAAGCCAGAACGCCTGACGCCGGTCCGGATTTTCTGGTAGTGAACCAGAGGGGATTATTTCCGAGGGATGGCAGAATTCGAATTTTTTCCGCAGGAATGAGAATAGAGACAGGAGGTGTTCGAATTCAAACAGCCTTTTTTTACCTGTGTCTTCCAGTCCCCAGATCCGGAAAGCTTCAGCATCTTCAAGATATGTGAAAATTCCACTCCTCTTCCGCAGCAGGTAGCCGCGCAGAGGAAGCTCAGCGCCTGTTCGCAGCCAGATGTCCGCTTTTTCCTTAAGCACCCGGCTGTCTTCCAGACAGGTAAGCCCGGCCGGGCCTGTCAACGCACAGTGCCTGGCCGAACCTGGCTGCTGCTGCTGTTCGATAAAAATTTTACGGAAACCGGCCCTTTGATAGACAGGGAAAAGATGAGGTGAATAAACCCGCTCTGAGGGCCAGAATGCTTCGGGCTTGCACTGAAAAACCCGCTGCAGAATCCCGCGGTGCAGAAGAATCGAATGCTGCAGATCTTCCTGACCCATGGTTTCCGGGATCTCAGAAGCATAAGTGGAACCGAGCAGTTCAAACCTGTTGGAACTGATACCCTGCTGGAGCAGGCTTAAAAATTCCCGTCCGGCATCTCCATTGCGTTCGGCGGCCCGGATTGCGACACCGCTTATATTCAGGGTGAATTTGAGATTCTGCCGGAGCATCAGCTTTAACAACGGGAGATAGGAGTAACGCAGCACAAAGGAGAAATACGGGGTAAAAGCCTGATTAAAATGAAAACCGAACAGGATTTTCATGAGAAGAATCTCCGCTTCACCCGGATGAAGACTGTATGGTTTGCTACGGTCAAAGCGATCTTGAGAAAGTCTCCAGGAAGAAATGGCAGCATTCCCAGTGCCAGGACTCTGGGAATGTCGACGCTCAGGTACAATTTGAGCCAGAGCAGTCCAGGCAGATAAAGGATCAGATGTGCCATCAGCAGCAACAGGAGTGCTTCCAGGCGTGAAGGCTCACGGTTTGACCAGCGCCAGCCCAGAAAAGCGTTGAACGGGATGAAACCCAGCAGGAAGCCACCGGTAGGCCCGAACAGGGCGGCCGGACCGCCGTTGAATCCCGCGAAAACAGGCAATCCAATCAAGCCGGCCAGCAGATAGATCAGCACCGGTAACACTGCCAGGCGGCCGAAGAGGATTGCATTGCCGGACAGGGCCAGGGTCTGTAGACTCACAGGCACGGGCGAACCAGGCACAGGAAGCGACAGCGGAGAGAGTACTGAAATGCAAGCAGCGGAAAGTCCGCAGAAAACAATTGTTCTACCGTTCCAAAAATTCATCCGGTTTTTTCCGATTTCCTGGATTTCCTGGTCTGTTTCTTCTTCAATTCAAGCTCCAGAATTGAGCCTCTAAGCTCGTAACGATACAACAAAAGGCCGGCTGTTTTTTTGGAAAAAACGATTGTCTGGTTGCCCTCTAAACTGGTTTTCTCCCTGTTTTCCGGACATACCAGAATCACGGGAGTGAAATAATTCTCAGCCAGAGCGGAAAGCTTCAGAATCGATTCCTGGTCCGGACTGTCCAGCAGTATGAACAGCAACTGATGATTCACGGCCAGATCCTCGAAATCATTGATGAACGATTGAAAGTCAGGAAACATGGCAGGTTTGAGGCTGCCAATCCCATGGTCTGTCCCGATTTCCACCATGCAGGCGCTTCCTTCGAGAATTTCTCCAAAGCTTGAATACAAAGGGATTGCTTCATCGAGATTGTATACATTTAAAAAAAGGAGGCCTCGCTTGTTGAATATTTCCATTAGAAGCCTGCGTCTTTTGTCCGGAGCCTGGAATTTTTCAAGCACAATCCTGATCAATGCCAGAATCAGTATGAACAGTCCTGCAAATCCCAGCAGATAGGGTAGTTTGGAAATACCATTTCCATAGAACAGCAATGATTCCAGCACTGAGCCTGGAATCGGGAAATAGGGGAAATTATACACAAATGTCCGCTGAGCGGATTTGTCGCTGGCCTCGAAGGTGAAGAAGGCCAGGGCCTGTTTATAGTTGGAAGGATAGCCCGGATAAAGATCAAAAGAATAATCCTGATCAGATTTTCTGATTGTGAAGGTTCTGCAGAAAACAAAATCCCTGGCTATCGCATCACCTGATGTACCGTCATCCATCAGACGATAATATTTGCTGTTGCGCACAGGCAGAAGAAAGCCCTGTTCATCCCAGCCCACCACCAGGTAAAATTCTTTATAGATCCTGGAAGCCGAGTGGTCGATCATGATCCTGATCTCTGCTGTGCCTGGCTCATCCGCTGAAAGCGGAAGCATCAGGAATAAAAGGCTGAACAGCCAGCACCTGAAAAACAAGCTCAACTTTCCCTTTATTTCCGTCTTCATTCTACCCTCTGATTTATCTGCTGGATGTATTTCCAGGCTGCGATCTGAATCTCCCTGGGGAATTCAGAGCCTGAAAATTTTTGAAGTTCAGGTATGAATTCCTTAGGCGCGATGCGCCCGAAAAGGTCAAATGCCATATAATAAAATCCAAAACGCGGATAAATTTGTTCGGGGAAAGACCTTGTCCTGAGGTTCTGGAGCACGATCCTGCAGATTTCCAGCCGGTTTTTCTGATGCAGTTCCAGCGCCGAATTGAGGAGATAGCGGTAAAACTCCCTGCTGATTGGGAATCCAGGTTTTTCCAGGTTTTCAGTCAGAAGATCGAAATTCTGAGGCGTGCTCCTGAAAGATTCCAGAGCACCGATCCTGAGCAGCTGATCCTTGCTGTCTACCGCTATCCGCAGATTGTGCAGCAGTTGTTCATTCCATCTGTAATTCAGGTAGAACTGAACTTCGCTTCTGTTCATCATGATCCCACGATGGCTCTGGACAAGCTGGGGAAGCGGAGGATCCGGCAGAGCGAAAATCCCTGAGTACCAGCATAAGTGCAGGAGATTCAGCAGCGAAAGCATGGTCAGATATGAGAAATAGGCAGAGAGGGTCCTTGGCCCTGATAGAAATTTTCTGAAAAAAACAACCCCTGAGAGCGTGAAAAACAGGGAGCAGGGATATAAATATTGCATGTCCACCTGGTTTGAAACGAAAAAAAAGCAGATGATTGAAAATGTGATGAGAGGGAACATAAAGAGCGAGCCTCTGAGGCAATGCTCTTCTTCCGGATTTTTGAAATCGCAGCAGAAAAAACGAAAAAGCAGCGGTAAAATCGGAAGGCACGAAAGCAAAATGCAGTTTCCTACAGCCAGCAGGTGCTGGGCACTGAGTAATTCTTTCAAAGTGGTGAACATCAGGAGTGGTCCCAGCTGAAATTGCGGAATACCGGATCTGCCGAAGCAGGATTGAACGAGCTGATAAAAGCTCTTCCAGGGAGCCTCAGTTGATTCCATTAGAAGATAGAGGATTGCCAGGTTGAGAAAAATGAGACCTGTTTCAGGAATGAAAAATTTAATTTCGCTCATTTCGCGGCATCTGACATAGAGAAGATAAATATAAGCGGGAAGCAGCAGAATGCCGCAACCGTGAACGAACAGAAGCATGAAGAAAGAAATCATCACCAGGGAAAATCTTTTTCTGGTCTTAATAAAGTCCAGGGAAAAAAGCAGGAACAGCAGGATCAATGGAGTTACGAAGGTGGCGCTGGGTTGATATCCGGCTGATTGAAGGCAGAACGGAAGGCATGAAGCAGGGACCAGTACAATCAGCATGGATCGGTCCAGTCCGGCTCTGCCTAAGATTTTTATGCCAAGCCAGAGCGATGCGGCTGAAGCGGAAAGAGCGAGGAGCATATTCAATCCGGGGTATGAAACCAGAATCAGCCTGCAGAATGAAAACAGCAGCAGCGGGACTTTTACAAGCGGATCCAGATGCAGAAAAAAAATATCCCAGGGATTGTGGGATTCAGGGTAAGGGAAATACCAGCCTGCTTCAGAATAGGGGATAAAACCGGGTCTGAGAAGATAAAACAGGATGGGCAGCAGCAGCAGAAAATATTGTGGAGCAGGAATGAAACGGGAAGTTCTTCCTGATAAAAAAAAAGCTGCTAATATTCCGCAGCAGGGGATGCTGGCAAACCAGAGTGGAAACGCAGACAAAGCACTGCAGGAAAAAAAGTATGCAGCAGGTGAATTATCATTGGAGTTGAAGACAGTTATTTTTTGTAGAACGGATACTGAGGCAAACAAAGACAGCACAATTACTGTTGAAATCCGAAATAAAATTCCCGGCCGCAGCAAGTAATTCATGGCATCACCATCTTCAGTTGCCCCGCACTGATAAGAACTAATAATGACCACATTATACTATGGAGACACCTTCGGCAAAACTCGAATTTCAGCCTGATTATGATCATTGCAATTTGTTCCGATGCGAGAGTTTTGCTAGTGCTCCAAGGGCCTCTAACAAAATGTCTACCCAAGATACAGCGAATAAAAACATTTTGCAAGAGGCTCTATGGAGAGCATAAAGGGACAAGAATTCAACTGCGTCAATTATTTGCTGAATTTACTCTGAAGACTCGCCGCTAATTTCTGGTCAATGTTTTTAAGTATCTTGTATTCACTCATGGCTGATTCCTTGTTTTTCAGGCACAAGTAAGATATCCCCAATCCAAAGTGTGCATAAGGATCCGCCGGTTTCAGATTTACTACATGGTTGAAAGCTTCCACAGCCTCGTTGTAATGTTTTTTATCAAGATAAAGATTTCCCAGGTGGCTCCAGGAATCAGTAAAATCCGGCCAGAGTCGAACAGCTTCGCTGAAAGCTATGATAGCCTCATCGTATCGTTTAAGGGCGGAAAGAGTCGCTCCGACTCCGGCCTGGACGCTGGCATTCTCAGGAGCCAGCGCTTGAGCTGTAGTGAGCGCAACCAGAGCTTCTTCCAACTTGCCCGAATTCAGATAGCAGAGGCCAAGGCCAAAATAGGCTGAAGTATAATCGGACTTGCGTTTGATCGCTTCCTGGTATGAGCGCGTTGCGTCAGGATATTTTTTCAGGCCTGCATAGGCTGCTCCCAGACCAAGCCAGGCATCTATGTTTTCGAGGGAGATCTGCAGGGAACGGTGATAAGCCTTGACTGAGTCGCTGTATCTGGAAGCTTCGTACAAAGCTACGCCAAGATTGTACCAGGCTTCACCGTCATTTTGATTGTGTTTTACCAGTTGCTTGTAAAGTTCAACATTTCCATTCGTAACCTCTGAAGTGGCGAAAACAGGCAGTACAAGAGCAAGGCAGCAGATGATTATGATTCTGGACATTTTCCCTCCAAATGCTGATGCTTTCCAGTAGAAGTTTTTTTTCTGGTGACAGCGTAAAGCGTACAGATAAAAAGGATCAGGGCAGTGAAATATCTGAGCCAGGGCCAGACCTGCTCGCCGCAGCAGACTGATCCGGCAGGGCCTGTGCCGAAATCGACCCAGAGAAGATTGAAAAGATAGCCGCTGAACAGAGCCACAAAACTGATTACTCCGATGTAAACTGCGAATGCCTTTTTTCCCAGTTCCTTATAGACAAATGTCATGGTCACGCTGTTGGTGGCCGGGCCTGCGATCAGGAATACAAGGGCTGCGCCTGGAGAAAATCCTTTCAGCATCAGGGAATAGGCGATGGGGATCGAACCCGTAGCGCAGACATAGAGCGGAATCGCTACTGCCAGGACTATCAGGAAATCGAGGAACGGATAGCTGGTGAAAAGAGAGCCGAAATCGGCAGGTATGAATGTCGTGATCAGGGCGCCGAGCAGCATGCCGAAAAACAGCCATTTACCCATATCAGCGGGCAGTTCGATGAAAGTGTAACTGAAAAATTCACGAAATCTGTTCCGCTCATGGCAGCAGTGGTCAGCATGACGCTCCTCGCAACAGCAATGCTTTTCCACTTCTTTGACGGGAGGTGCTGAATTCGGGTTGACTAGGCTATTGACTGTTCCCGCCAGAATGCCGGACACGAAGGCGGCGGCCGGCCGGAAAACAGCGAACAGGGGGCCAAGCAGGGAATAAGTGGCTAGAATGGAATCTATGCCTGTTTCAGGTGTGGAGACCATAAAGGACAGGGTAGCGCTAACTGAAGCCCCGCTTTTGCGCAGGGACTGGGCAAGCGGGATCACGCCGCAGGAGCAGACAGGAAGCGGTACTCCGATCACCGCAGCTTTGACTACATCGATGAAACGATTTTTTCCCAGATGCCTGAGAATAAACTCCTCGTTGATAAGGAGCTTTAAGATGCCGGCAATCACCATGCCCAGCATCAGGTATGGGGCCATACCGCACCAGAGTTTAATCAGTTCAAAGCAGAAAGTCTTTATCAGCATTTTTTTTAGCAGGTTTCGCAGGTTGGGATTCTTCGGGCGCAGTTTCAGTTTTCAGGACCGGACCAGCTGCAGGATGAGCCGCAGGTGGAACAATCGAAAGACTTATCTGCACAGGCAGGTTTTCATCAGTAAACAAAGGCTGCAGGATCCTGTTGGCCGGAAAGTCAGGGTTCAGATTGTAGAATACGCTGTTGTTCACCTTGCGGTAAATCAGCAGCCCGGCTTTTCTGAGTCTTGCCAGAGCTTTAGAAACTGCAGGCTGAGGAATGGCAAGAGCCCTCTGAATATCGTTCACACAATGCTCTCCCTTTGTCAGCAGCAGACAATACACATCCAGTCTGTTTTTTTCGGCTAGCGATTCCAGAATTTTCAGAAGTTCGGATGAATCCATCATGAATCTATAATAACAAAAATTAACACGTTAATTTCATGATAATTTTAAACATTTTACCGGTTTACCAATTTATCCTGATAAAACTCCTTTACCCCCCAACTCATTTTTAGTATTCTTTTTTTTATAATGTCAATAATTCCAAAGGAGTAACCATGCGCCCTACTTTCAAACTTCTGTCAGACGAACTGATCAAAAAAATACTGTCAGAGGCCAGGGAAATACTTTGCAAGCTCGGAGTTACCCTGCACAATAAGGAAATCCTAAAAATGCTTTCTGACCACGGTGCCAAAGTGGACCTGAAGAACTGGCACGTGAAATTCACTCAGAAGATCATTGACCAGGCTCTGAAAACAGCCCCGAAATCCTTCAAGATATACGATGTGCTGGGTAACGAAACCCATGAATTCGGCGGCTTCAATGTCCAGTTTGTGCCTGGCTCTGCGGCAATCAAAGTCTATGACGCGGAAAAAGAGATCACCAGGCTTCCTGTCACCGAAGATTTCGTGAAATTTTCCAAGCTGATGAGCAGGCTCCAGAATATCAAATCCACCAGCACCGCCTTTATCCCGTCCGACGTGCACGAGAAGATCTCAGACAGCTACAGGCTTTACCTCTCGCTGCTTTTCTGCGAGAAACCCGTGGTGACAGGCGCGTTCACCATTGAGGCCTTCGGAATCATGAGGGATCTGCAACTGGCTGTACGCGGCTCGAAACCGGCTCTCAAAAAAAAGCCGCTCTGCGTTTTCTCCTGCTGCCCGACCTCGCCGCTTAAATGGAGCGACGTCACATCCCAGAATCTTGTCGACTGTGCGAAGCATGGAATCCCTGTTGAATATATATCCATGCCGCTTTTCGGGTTTATTGCGCCTGTAACCCTGGTGGGTTCTCTGATCCAGCATACAGCGGAAACCCTGAGCGGTGTAATCCTTTCCCAGCTGACAGCTCCGGGCACACCGATCCTCTATGGCGGTTCCCCTGCGCAGTTCGACATCCGTTATGAGACTACTCCGATGGGAGCCATTGAAACCCAGATGGTGGACTGTGCCTACAATGAAATCGGAAAATTCCTCAAGCTGCCGACCCAGGCCTACATCGCGCTTTCAGATGCCAATCTGCCTGACGCTCAGGCAGGCTCAGAAACCGGAATCGGTGCAGTCCTGGCCGCTCTTTCAGGAATCAACAGCATTTCAGGCCCAGGCATGCTTGATTTCGAGTCCTGTCAGAGCCTGGAAAAACTGGTGATCGACAATGAAATCTGCGGATCGGCCCTGCGGCTCACCCGCGGAATCGAACCCAGGGAAGATTTCCCTGCAATACCCCTGTTCGAAGAACTGCTCAGGGACAAACACCTGCTGATTTCAAAACATACGAGAAAATATCTGAAGGATGAGCAGATATTTCCGGGGCCTGTGATGAATCGCGCAAATTTCGCACGCTGGAAGGAAGAAGGAGAATTGACTCTCATGCAGCGAGCCCAGTCTGAAGTAAAAAAGCATCTGCAGGAATATACTCCATCCAGGCTTTCGAAAAATATCAAGCTGGAGTTGACCAGACTGATGACCGCTGAAGCGAAAAAATATGGAATGAAGAAACTGCCGAAAGCTTGAAAATAACAAAACTGGAATTTTGAAAATGAGAAATGTGCTGAACTTTCGCAGCGATCAAATCAGACCGGGACTGGATGCGATTCTCTCAGCCCAGGAAATACCGCCTGGAACGAAGCTGCAGGAGCGCCTGGACAGGGCGATCATTTCAGCTTTGGAAACTTTTGAGCAGGAAGCAGTTCCAGCCGGGATCATTGCAGAGATTGACAGGGATAAATTCGGTAAGGTTTTTGCAGGAGAAGGAAAGAATGAATCAGACAATCCGCTGGCCTTGATCTGGCCCAGAGCACAGAACCTGGCGCTCTTTGCAGTGACATTGGGGGAGAAGATCAGTCTGAGCATTGAACGATTTTTCCAGACTGGTGAATACAATGCCGGATATCTGCTGGATGCTGTTGCGTCAGTCGCAGCCGACAATCTGGCCGCACTGATCGAAGCATGGTACTGCATGAACCTGCAGGAAAGGAAACTGTTTTCCCCTGGCTTCAAGGCATTGCGTTACAGCCCAGGGTATTGCGGCTGGCACATCAGCGGGCAGAAAAAGCTGTTTGAATTCCTTAATCCTTCAGAAATCGGCATCAGTCTGAATCAAAGCTTCCTGATGCAGCCGCTGAAATCTGTGTCAGGCGTGATCGTGAGCGGTGACCGCGGAATCCACGAATTTGAAAATGCCTATGCTTTCTGTGAAACCTGCAGAACCCGTTCCTGCAGGGAACGGATAATGATGGTTTCGTAAATGTTTTAGCATGTGATATCGTTTTCGCATGAGATATCATCTTCGCATGAGATATCATCTTCGCATGAGATATCATCTTCGTACGGTCACAGCATGCTGTGACCCAACAAAGAGATGGAGCCAACAATATATTTAGGAGGAACAGATGGATTTATTGAAAGATCTTTCCCTGGCAATCCAGGAAGGCGACGAGGACAAAGCAGTCAGCCTGACAAAAAATGCGATCAAGAAAAAGGTCAAGCCCAATGACATTCTTGACAAAGGCCTGATCGCAGGCATGAACGTGATTTCGGAAAAATTCAAAAATCACGAGATTTTCCTGCCTGACGTGCTGATGGCTGCCAAGGCCATGCAACTCGGCCTGGACGAACTGAAGCCCCTGCTCGTGAAAGCTGACATCAAGAAAGTCGGCAAAGTGGTGATCGGCTCAGTACACGGCGACCTGCACGACATAGGCAAGAATCTGGTGAGCATCATGTTGAAAGGTGCCGGCTTTGAAGTGATAGACCTCGGCCACGATGTGCCTGCCGAAAAATTCGTGGAAACAGCGAAAAAAGAAGGCGCGGATTTTATCGGCATGTCTGCACTTCTCACCACCACCATGCCTGTAATGAAGGAAGTAGTGGACCTTCTGAAGAAGCAGAAACTGACAGGGAAAATCAAGACTGTAGTGGGTGGAGCTCCGCTCTCCGAGAAATTCGCGAAATCCATCGGAGCTGACGCCTATGCCTATGACGCGGCAAACGCAGTGGATAGTTTGAAAGGGATGCTGAAGAAAAAGAAGTAATTGCATTGAAGTTGGCAAATTCTGTGGTGTGCAGCCATAGGTTGTACATACATCTTGGTTTGTGGCGGGTCCTGTCCTGAAACAACTTTTTCTCTCCTTGGGCAGGCTCAGTGCGCGAAAAAGTTATTCTTGGCCACCCCACAAATACTTCAGCGGGTTAATATGAAAATTTGCCCGCTTTTAATGGAGACTACATGAAAAACCTGCTTGATCGATTGAAGAACGGCGAGATTCTTGTAGCTGACGGTGCCATGGGCACAATGCTGATGGAGCGCGGCCTGAAACCTGGCGACTGTCCGGAAGCGATGAATCTTTCGAAAATCAAGGTGCTGGAAGAAATCGCTATGTTATACCTTGAGGCAGGGGCGGACATCGTGCAGACCAACACTTTTGGCGGGTCCCCGATCAAGCTTTCGCAATATCATCTGGACGGAAAGACCGAAAAGATCAATGCCAATGCCGTTGCTGCAGTGAAGAAGATCGTGAAAGGCAAGGCCTATGTCTCCTGTTCCTGCGGCCCGACCGGCAGGCTGATGAAGCCATTCGGCGACGCAGACCCGGCCGATGTACTGGCATCATACAAGCGCCAGCTCGCCGCAGTGATCGAAGCAGGCGGTGACGTGATCTGCGTGGAGACTATGACAGACCTCACTGAAGCAAGCCTGGCAGTCCAGGCAGCCAAGGAAGTCAACCCCAAAATCCCGGTAATGGCCACCATGACCTTTGATCTGATCCCAAAGGGTTTTTACACAATCATGGGCGTGAACATCGAGAAAGCGGTAAAGGGTCTGACCAAAGCCGGAGCCGACATACTCGGCTCAAACTGCGGCAATGGCATCGAAAACATGGTCAAAATCGCCCAGGAATTCCACAAGTTCACTGACAAGCCGCTGATCATCCAGTCCAATGCCGGCCTGCCTGTAGTAAAGGGCGATAAAATTGTTTACAAAGAAACACCGGATTTCATGGCCAAATTCATCCCTGCCCTGGTCAAAGCAGGTGTCAAAATCATCGGCGGCTGCTGCGGCACCACGCCTGAGCACATTAGGGCTTTCCGGAAGGCAGTGGACAAGCTGAAAAAATGAAAATTCAAATAGATCCGCATACTTTGGAGCGGGCATCTGAGCGTGGAGTCAGTGAATCGGAAATCAAAGACACCATTCTCAACGGAAAAGAGATCCAGGCGAAATATGGCAGATTAGGTAATTTCAAGATTTTCAGTTATAATAAATCAAGACATGGCAGACATTATCAACATAAGAAAGTAGAAGTGTTTTTTATTGTCAAAGATGATACTGCCATCACAGTGACAGTGTATGCGTTTTATGGGGAGTGGGAGGAATAAATGAACATCATGTACAATGCAGAGAACGATCTCCTGTATATCCGATTCGATGCTAAAAAATCCGAACTGGTAAATAAACGGGTTAATGAAGATATTGTTGTAGACATCGATGAAGACGAGAAAATCGTCGGAATCGAAATTCTCAATGCCTCAGAAAGAATCAATTTGAAAAATCTGCTGCCCGTAAAATATCAAAAGCTGAAGATAGCTTAGACTCTTGAATATCCTGAACATTGACTCAATGAATGAAAACCTGTTGAACTACGAAAAGGCATTCGCCAGAAAAAAGGCTGTTTTCATTTTCACGCTGCTTTTCTGCCTGGCAGCGATATATCTAATGTTTCGATGTTTTTTTCATTATTTTGGAAACATCTTCCTGGGGATGGGAGATGCCAATCTGCCATTCCCGGCAAATGCAATTCTGGGACTCGACTTTTACTTGGATGCATATTTTGGGGCTGCCAAGGATTTACCTTTTATTAATTTTCTGATTGTCGTTTATGTTTTTATAAGAATAGCGACAACCAGCAGTTCTTTGATTCATTATCTTCCAATGTTTGGAAAAATAGACTCTGATCTCGTAGTGATCAACTTTCTTGGCAGCAGCATTTTTGCAACTGACGATTTGATGATTTCAAGGTCAGTTTTACAAGATGCGGTTTCATCGATAGGAAACATGTTTGTCAGGAACAAGCTATTGAATGCATTGTCTAAAGCTCCTGAGGCAGTTAATCTTAACTTTGTTCTTAAATTTTCCGGTTTGTTTTCAACAGCAGAAGTCGAATATTTCCGTATGATCTCTGCTGAGAATTCGATAAAGAATTCGGCCAAAATTATCAGTGAATTTCTGGATAGGCATCTTGTTCAAAAACTTCGAAGCAAAGCTTATATTTTTTACCTGCTGTTTTTCTTTATTTTAATTCCTGTATATTTATTAACTTTTGCCATTCTCATGCCTATGACTGATACTGGAGTGGTTTACTCTTAGAACTGAAGAGGTTTGCATGGCCGAACTTAGAGACAAGATTCAAATAAAAAATCTACCTGCCAGATTGAAATATCTTGAGATCATTTTCAGAAGGAAAAGACTTTCATTTATAATTTTATCTTTACTCTGTTTGATCGCATTATATTTTTTGTTTCTTCTGAACATGAATGTCTTAATTGGCTTGTTTTACAGTATGGGCACTGTGAATCTGCCTTTTTTCACTCGAATGATAATAGAATTAAATGATTTCCTGGGCTGTTTCAGAAGCCTTACCTTCATGATTGCACTTTATTTTTTATACAGAGTTGTTAAAATTCTGACCACAAAAGACTCCTTGATCCGCTTCTTTCCTTTTTTCGGCACCATCAACCGGGATCTGGCAATGCTCCGTTTTCTTTCTGGATTTTGTGAAACCGCTTTAGGCCAGGCAATTCCAAAATCCGATCTGCAGAGAGCTGCTTCAACGCTTGAAAATAAGTATTTAGGGAAAAAACTGCTGAAAACCCTGGGAAATGCCTCTGATTCAATGGAAATCACTGATTTTTTAATAAAAACAGGGCTTTACGGCAGCAGGGACATCAATCGTTTCCAGAAGATCGCCAGCCAGCCGGATGCCTTAATCCCAGGCATTATAGGTTTCCTTGAAAACAGGGTAGACCATAAACTTCATGATCCGGCTTTTCTGCTCTATCTGATCACAATATTTTTCCTGATCCCGGCGATTCTGCTGATTCTGACATTCTTCATTCCCTTGTATAGAATCATTACAATGGCAGCGTGAGGGCTATGAGATGTTGAATGATAGTTTATTAAGCAGAAATACGATAAGGTCATTCTTGTCCACATTTCTTCTCTTGACTTTACTTTTCACATATCCGCTCTATTCCACAGACAACCTGTTTTTCTCAGTGAAAAACGGGGAGATTGCCGAATACACACCCCTCTGGTGCAGGACAATCAGCAACTTTAATAATGGCCTGCTGTCGGAAAGCATTTCCACATATTTTTCTTTTGAAGAAGGGGAGACCGGCTTGTGGATCATTGCACCTGAGGGCGATTTTCAGGAAATCAGGGCAGGAGATAATGGCACCTTTTATCGCCTGCAGAGACTGGACGGAATTGTTAATGGGGTCAACGAATCTATCTGGAGCATTGCCCAATACATTTTTGTATTCCCGATTCTGACCGGCAATGTGTGGCCTCCGAAATACGTTTTTCCAACAGATGGAACCATGGACGATCCTCTTCCTGATCAGACTGATCATGACAAGCTTTTTCAGGATTCCTGCAGCCTTTCGGTCATTGACGGGGAAAAGCTGAAGGAATTTCTTACAGGCACAGGGATTGAAATCAATCAGAAAGCAGGTCTTAAAATAAACGAGTTCAGCAATCGGAAAAAACTGATTTTATGCCGGATTACACCAAAGCCGGTGCAATACGGGCAGATGCCAAATGTTAAAACGGCAGTCCTGCGATTCGGCTGGCTGTGCTATGAAATCAGCAGCAGGGCTGAATTTCAAGGTATACAGCCGACATGCAGTACTACGAACAGAACGCATCTTCTGGAAGGAATCTACATGTCAGGCAGTAAACGAAGCGAGCGGGCAGGATATGGTCGCGATCCTGCTTCAGGGAAATTTTTCACCGGCTTGTATGAATCCTGGAGTGGACTTTCCAAAATCAACGGCTATCTCCCGCATTATTGCCTGTTTCTGGCCAGAAACACCTGGATTGCGCTTCCGTTCGGAATATTCCTGGCATTTCTGACGATCATCGCCAGTTCCGCATTATCGACCTGGGTAACGACAGGGAAGTTGAAAGGCTTCGCGGCCTGCAGCCTGGCTGCGGCATTCACTCTGCCCGCACTAATTGCCTGTGTTTTCTGGAAAAAAGGAATCAACCCCATGTTCATGAGCAAAACCGATGGAGAAGGGAAGAGGTGGAATCTAACATTTTATTTGATCGTAATCCTTCTCTGCATCTGCAGCGGCTGGGCAGCATATATAACCGAAAATCATATCGCTTGCACTGAAGATCTTATGTTTTTCTGGTGCAACTTTTTCTTCAGTTTTTCGATCGGCCTGATGCTCTCTCTCATAGCCTTTAAAAAACTGCACTGGCTTATAAAATTCACGGCTTCGTACTCCACCACCTTTAAAATTCAGCCATGGCTTTTGATCGTACCTGCTGCGTTTTTCATTGCCGTTGCAACCAGAGAAATTCTATTCATGTTTACCCCATTCCTGCTGGGGCTTCTCCTGCCCAAGCTGGTCTTCAGGCTGGGCTTTATCACCAGCTTCATCTGGTTTTACCTGATGTTCTCCCTCATAACCAGCTTTTTCATGCAGCTGCCAGTATGGTATTTGTAAGTATGAAAGCCAGGTGATACTCATCCACTCCACCCCGGCATCCTGACCGCAATAACAGCTTTTTCGGGCACTGTCATTATTCTGATTTTATTATGACAGTGAACTGTCATAATAAATATTTCTTGCTCATCACCCACGGGCATTAATTGAGCCCGGCATGAGTTTTCATACGGCAGAACGAACTTTCATGTACCGCCGAGCCTGATCTTCTCAAATTCAGGCGGAATTCTGAAGCGGATTTTATAATGACAGTAAACGGGAACAGGAGTTTTCCATATGAATCGGGGGTGGAAGGGCTGCGCTCGATTTCAGGGAATTTGTATAAATCAGCGGATAAAGTTTACAATAAATTTATTATCACGTGGTAACACATGAGTTTTTAAGTAAATGCGGATGATTTGAAAATGAGAAATTTAGAAGCAAGAGGCCATATGGCTTCCAGGAGATTCTGGATAGTGCTGGGAATCATTGTACTGGTTTTTGGAACAGTAAAGCCTTACTTGTTCTTCTATGATGAGAATTACGGCAGATCATTGAAAAACAGAATATCCGACAGATTTCAGGAGAATATACAGCGGCTGAAGCGGATCAATCCAAAGTACCGTAAAGATGCGGACAGGAAAAGCTGCGTAGCCAATATGCGCACTCTGGAGAGCGCGCTGGAAATGTACCTGATGGAAAATGGCGGCACGCCGCCAGTGTCTGTTGAAGGGTGCGAGCCTGGCAGTGGATTGCTGGCGTATATCTGCGGAAGCAGAGCGCTCAGATGTCCGGAAAAAGGCAGGTATCTGATCAGTTCCGACAGCAATGGCTATTATGTTTTCTGCACAGTTCACGGATCAGTTGACTCGGAAAACAAATTCGAACCTGAAAAACTTCCTGCGCTTGTGCGGGCTCTGTACCTATATAATACCGAAACATCCCGGGAATGCAGCAATGAAATCCGCAGCCTGATCGATTCCGGAGCAGACATGAATGCAGCCGACGTAAGCGGACGGACCCCATTGATCCTGTCATTGA
>JAQTZZ010000067.1 GCA_028687545.1 Candidatus Wallbacteria bacterium | reverse complement strand
TGGAGATGCTGCTGGACAAAGGGGCTGATATTGATCAGAAATCCCTGTTCATCTCTTCCTGCCGGAACGGGCAGACAGACATAGCCAGGCTGCTTCTTTCCAAAGGAGTTGACGTCAACTCAAGAAGCGCCCAGAATGAGACCGCCCTTATGGTGGCTTCTGCCGGGGGTTTTTTGGACACAGTTAAATTTTTGATCGAATCCAAGGCAGACCTGAATGCCGGGGACGGAGATAACCGCACTGCCATGATGTTTGCCGCTACCGGGGGCTACGAGTCTGTGATGGCTCTCCTGCAGGAAAAAGGGGCTGATCCCAAGCTGAAGGATAAAAACGGCAATACAGCCGGCATAATTCTCGAAGGCTTCAAGAATTCGCAGGAAGAACCTGAGGAAACTCCGGAAGAGCAGAGCGGAGAATAATCCATTTTTCCATCCTCTGAAAAAAATCTGCAGGACATTGAAGAACGCTATCGAGAGCTGCTTGACAACATGCCGAGCGGCGTAGCTGTCTACAGAGTCGAGCACGACGGATGCGACTTCATCTTCAAGGATCTTAACAAAGCCGGTGAACGCATCGAGGGCGTGGCCAAGTCCGAACTGATCGGCAGGAATGTCAGGGAAGCCAGGCCGGGAGTGGTCGAACTTGGACTTTACGATGTTTTCCAGCGTGTATACAGAACCGGGATTCCGGAATTTCACCCGACTTCCTATTATCATGATCAGAAATTCACCCGCTGGTATGAAAATTATGTATACAGATTGTCAAACGGTGATGTGATCGCGGTTTTCGACAATGTCACTGAGCGCAAGCAGTCCGAACTGGCCATCAAGAACAGCGAGACCGCTTACAGGACTCTGGCAGAAAATCTTCCAGGAATAGTGTACAGGGTGACGCTCACTGATGAACCCGGGATGATTTTCTTTAACGAACAACTGTTAAAAATGACTGGATATTCGCCTGCTGAATTGAAGCACGGCAAGGTCTGTTCCATTGACCCGCTGATTCATCCGGATGACAGGGAATCAGTGATTGAGGAAGTGGGAGAAGCAGTGAATTTGAAATCCCAGTTCCAGATTGAGTACAGACTGATCCGCAAGGATGGAGAGATCAGGCAGATGCTGGAACGCGGGAGCGTGGTCTGCGGCGAAAGTGGAGAGCCGGTCTGCATCGACGGTATCATCTTCGATGTCACTGAGAGGAAGAAAATGGAGGAACAGCAGAAGAAACTCCTGGAGCGCATTCAGCAGGCACAGAAAATGGAGAGCCTGGGCGTGCTGGCAGGTGGAATTGCCCATGATTTCAATAATCTGCTGATGGTGATACTGGGTAATGTTAGCGTTACAATCACGGATATTTCGCAGGTGTCGCCGATCAGAGGCTCCCTGGTTGAAATAGAGAAAGCAGCTTTCAGGGCTGCCGATCTCTGTAAGCAGATGCTGGCCTATTCGGGGAAAGGACGGCTCGTAATCGAAGTGATCGACCTTTCTGAACTGGTGCAGGAGATGACACACATGCTCGAAGTCACCATCTCCAAAAAGGTAGTGATGAGATACAATTATTTTCCGAATCTGAAGTCCATCCGAGGGGATGCCACCCAGATCAGGCAGGTGGTTCTGAATCTCGTGATCAACGCTTCAGAAGCCATCGGCCAGAACAGCGGAGTGATTTCCGTCAGCACCGGAATCCTGGAATGCGAAGATAAATATCTTAAGGACTCATACCTGGACGATGCGCTGCCAGGCGGCGAGTATGTCTTTCTGGAGATCTCAGATACGGGTTGCGGCATGAAACGTGAAGTGATCGATAAGCTCTTTGATCCCTTTTTCACCACTAAATTCACAGGTCGCGGACTGGGCCTGGCAGCCGCGCTTGGTATCATCCGGGGACATAAGGGTGCGATCAAAGTCTACAGTGAGGAAGGCCGTGGCACTACCTTTAAAATCCTGTTCCCTGCGCTCAACCTTCCTGCCGATAAAACATCCCAAGCCCCTGAAGATAAGGTAAGCTGGAAAGGGACAGGCACAATCCTGTTCGCAGACGACGAAGAGCCGATTCGCGATCTGGTAAAAAAAACACTGGAAAAGGCCGGGTTCAATGTGCTGGTTGCCTGCGACGGCCTGAAGGCTCTGGAAATCTATCGGGAAAAACATGCTGAAATCACATGCGTGATCATGGATCTCACCATGCCTCATATAGACGGCGAGGAAGCCTTCAGAGAAATGCAGAGGATAAATCCGGATGTGAAAGTCATCCTGTCCAGCGGATTCAACGAGCAGGACGTAACACAGCGGCTGGCCGGTAAAGGGCTCACGGACTTTATCCAGAAACCATATCGGCCGCATGATCTGATCCTCAGGTTGAAAGCACTGTTAAACAAAGGAGACACTTGCAAAACTTGATTTTCAGGCTGATAATGATTGATATACACCGTACTGATGCTAGAGTTCTGCTAGTGCTCCGTGAGCCTCTAATCTTAGAATAAGAGGCTCAAAGGAAACCCTCAAGATGATTGAACTGAAATCCAAGTCAGAAATCGAAAAAATGGCGGATTCAGGAAAAATCCTGTCAGAAGCCATGTTTGAAATCCGCAGGATGATCCGACCTGGACTGCACACGATTGAACTTGATAAAAAAGCCTATGAGATCATCACCCGCTCTGGAGCCAGGCCCACATTTCTTGGCTATGGACCTGCAGGCAAGGCATATCCTGCTTCAGCCTGCATTTCGGTGAATGAAGTAGTAGTGCATGGGATTCCCGGCATGCGTGAACTCAGGGATGGCGACATTGTCGGGATAGATCTTGGAGTGACTAATAAAGGCTATATTGCTGATGCGGCATACACTTTCGCTGTAGGGAATATCCCGGAGGAAGTCCAGGAATTTCTCCAAATTACAGAGAACTCGCTCTATCTCGGCATTGATAAATTCTCTCTGGGAAACCGCCTTGGCGACATTTCCCATGCCATCCAGAGCTATGTCGAATCGCACGGTTTTTCCGTAGTGCGGGATCTTACCGGACACAGCGTCGGGAAACAGCTGCATGAAGGTCTTGAAGTGCCCAACTACGGGCAGTCCGGAAAAGGCGTACGCCTGAAAGAGGGGATGACCCTGGCGATAGAGCCTATGATCAACATGGGCGGCTGGGAAGTGGACTTCCTGCCCGACGGCTGGACTGTTGTCACCAGGGACAGGAAGCTTTCAGCCCATTATGAGCATACTGTGGCACTGACTGCAGACGGTCCCAGAATCCTGACTGAATTCAACTGGGATTAAGTCTGGTCCTAATTAACCATCGCTGTAGCGCCGACATAACCGGCCTGCAGATTCACATTAACGATCTGCGGAGTGACTTTCAAACGCATGATGCAGTTGAAATCGATGTTGAAGCTGATTGACTTCTGAGCCTGGTAGTCAAGCTGCATCAGGCCGCTCACTGTCGTGATGTTGAATTTCTGCAGATTCTGATTGATGACTTTGACCACTTTTTCCAGCAGTTTGTGGCCATCAGTATCGGCACTGCCTGCTACGATTGAAATGGATTTGATGATCAGTTTGACCAGGTTGACATTCTGGCCCTCAATACCTGTATTGACTACGAATTTCACGCCCTGACCATTGTCGTTGACGTCGAAGGTAAGAGCCGCATTGCCGTTCCCCAGGTTCAGACCCACGTCGTTGATGCTGAAATTATCGTCGCCGTTGTCCACCTTCCCGGCGAATTTTTTGATCGCTGCCAGGACAATGTCCATCCCGACATAACCCTGCACTTCGCCCTGATTGTTAGGAACTATATTGTTAGTGGAAGCGAGCGTCAGATAGCCGTCACCTACAGCGATATTTTTCAGTATGACATTTTCCATGCCGTCCAGAAACACCTTGCTGGAGAGCTTGAGTCTGACTGCGCCCAGTCCGCCGTTGCAGACGTATTCAGCACCGACCTTATACTCGGGATTGCCGTTCGAAGAGTTGATGTTGCAGACAGCCTGTGCCATCAGATCAGGCAGCCAGCGGCTGATGTCGACGTCCATGTAAGTCGCATAACCTTCGGTGAGAGCGATGTCTACGTCGCCCTGAGGAGTGACTCCGACATGGCCGTGAATCTCTACAGGCCGCCATTTGTAGAATACGATCTTGTACCAGTACTGGCAGGTGAAAACAAAAGATCCGCCCTGGCAGAACTGCAGGCAGGGGCTGGCTATGCCCTGCTGGCCAAGCACCTGAGGCAGAATGGAGTTGATCACATTTTCCTGGATTGTGACCTGGAAGTCGCTTTTTCCGAATGCGAAGGCTGCGACTGCGAGAAACAGGCAGAGAATTATTAGTTCTTTTTTCATGATACCCCCCGAATCTATTGTTTTTTTAATCATATCCGCAAAAGCGGGTCTGTCAATGCAGTATCCCGCGGCAATTTGTGTCAAAAGTCAGATTGATGAAAAATGCCCGTCTGCGTCGTTGCATTCACCTGCGCAGCTCACAGTACGATTATGTACAGCTCACTTTGCGCGGGTTCATGCGCCTAGCATCCAGGCATTTTTGATCAATCTGGTAATTTCAGTGTTGCAGTGAAATCGGAACGCAGTGAATATCTCTATTCGATTTCCATCTGATGGGTGTAAATGAATCCCTTACGGCAGTCAGGGATGATCACTATATCCTAGTACATTGTAAACGATGTTTCATGTAATGGCAGGTTCTATGCAAGAAGTTGGTAAGTTAGTAGGTTTGTAAGTTTGTATGTTGGGAAACATTGTTTACAGTCTACAAGTTGTCATGGGCTGCCATTTCATTGATGCAGTGGTTTTATCCTGCAGGCGGGCCTTCTGTGATGTCCTCTTCGTCGATCCAGCGGGATTTCCAGTCCACAGCTACGAGCGGAGCATAAATATAGCCTTTGCGGCCGTCTGGAATGACCACTGAATACCAGTCTCCTGCTTCGCCGTAAACAGTGCCTGCCACCTTGCCTGTCACAGTGACTTTGACACCTTTGGAAAGAGCTGTGATTTTGGCGTCATTAGTGCTTGGTCCTTTGCGCACGTTTGCGCCGACTGTAGGTTTGATCACTCCGGTTTTTGTCTGATTATCAGGATTCGGGTTTGGGTTCGGATTTGGTGTAGGATCAATGTTCGGATCGTTACCTGAAATCAAAGCCATCAGCTTGTCCCAGGGAATGTTCCCAGCGCAGTCAGTGCTGCAGCCTGGCATATTCTGATGCTCTTCAATGCCAGGGGAACCGCGCTTGATCGGGATCTGATACTTGTCGCAGAAAAATCTGGTGAGCTTGGCGCTGCCTTTCTGCATGGCATCACTTCCCCACCATTCCGGATGAGCCAGGGTGGCTTCGTGCTCGATTGCGATGGAGCGGGAATTGTTGTCTTTGCTGGCTGATGATCCGCAATTCCAGGATGTGTCATTAACAGAGACCATCTGGGTAATTTCACCGTCAGTGTGGCGGATCGCGAAATGAGTGCTGGCCTTGGCAGAGCTGTTGTGAAACCAGGATATGCATCCTGCGTATGTTCCTTCTCCCATCCAGTGCTCGACCCAGGTGTCGATCTGATGACTGCGGCCTTCTTTATAATTACAATTAATAAAACTGGCAACAGCTCCGGGATATTCGGCTGCACGGTCTGATCCGCCCTTTACAGCATTGAAACGGGTCAGTTTCTTATCCACTTCTGCGAGATTCAGCCTGGTATCCGCTATGATTTCCACTTTCTGGTTGAACAGGTTGGTTTCAACTACACCATTTGCCAAAACGCTGTAATAAAGCCGTGTCTGCATCTCCTGCAGTTCTGCTCCATCAAGACCGGTGAGTTTTTTGAGCGGTTCCACCCAGTCTTCCAGCCGGGACGGGACAAGCGAAATTTCGCGGGCGTAACTGGCAAGAAGCGCAGCTGCCCCGCGGATGTTCTGCAGAGGATCGTCTTTCAGGACCTGCCGCGCGACTCCAAGCAGGACAGCGGCATCGCCCAGAGTGTCGCAGTAATCGTTTTCAACCAGATGCATCACACCCCAGCCCCGGTCGATTGTTGGGCCGATCTGCATCCAGTTGTTTTCAACGTATCCCACTGCTTCAAGCAGCTGAGCAGGCACTTTGAACTCGGCAGCAGCCTGAGCGATCATTTCCCTGACATCTCCGGAAGAAGCCTTACTGCGGTTGAGATAATGGCGCCACAAGGCAACATCTTCGGGGGATGCGTCGGATAAAGTCTCGACAATCTTGAGCATCTCCTGGGGATCGTATTCAGTCGCTTTTACGGGCTGGATGATAAAGAGTATGATGATACATATGATGAGCCCATTCTTCATACTGTCCCCCCTCAATACTATGTATTTATAATTAAATTATACTCAGATCATCGCAATTTTCAAGATGATTCATTTCCATCTTACCAGCTGCTGGAAATCGCATCAGGTTTGCCGCAGGTGTGGAGGACCATTTTGTTTGACACTGGTTACTCGTGAAGCGACAAATTATTTTGACAATGCTAAAGTGTTAAAGAAGCGAATTTCGATGATCCAGTTTAGTTCAATGAGATTTTACCCATGAAATAAATTTTTCCTGCATTTTTTCAGGAGAGGTGTTGACTGAATGGGTGACTGAATGGGGACGGTGCTTTACTTTGTGACTTTTCTCAATCCATTCTGTCTCAATGAATTTTGTCAAATGTATAGACCCGGTTCACGGTTCAGACGGTTCAGATTCCCTCCCAGGGCATGATTTTACATTCCTTTTACATGTTCTTGACAGGATTTTGATATTACTTGGTTACATTTAATTAAATCATGGCATACATCCGGAGGAGGTGAGAAAAAAGATTAGCGTGTGGCTTTATTCAGGGTTGAAAGCCTGAAAAATCTTAATGGAGGAAAAATGCGGACTAGAGGACTTTTTCTGATGCTGATGCTGGTTGCTGTGTTCAATGCTGCTTGGGCAGGGATGACTGTCACTGTGAATATCAAGCCCGACTATATTGCCGATATGGCCTGGTGTTTTTTTGTGCCTGAAAACGGTGTTTCATCGATTCAGGGACAGACTTACCATAGCGGGCAGATCATGCATACTGAAACCAGCGGCTGGATCTATTTTTGGAAAGTGAAAGGATTTGTCGAGCCCACCCGGACATGGGTAGGAAGCGCAGAAATATCCATGAATCTCACGGTTGAATACTTACCTGTGGAATTGAAAGAACTCTATAGTTCAGTGGATCTTTCTCGATCCCAATATGAGCATGCTGCAAAACTGATCGGTATGGCCGACCGCTTCAACCAGCTCATGGACCGACTCCAGAATCAGCAGATCTCAGCAGAACAATTCCAGTCTGGGTTGAGTGGAATTCAGCAGGAAGGCAATTCATTCGCTGGCTGGGTGATCGAAGCATGGCATAGCGGAAACAGGAAACCCCTGGATGATTTCCGGAATTTCTACCTGAGCGACGAGCTGTATATGCAACCTGCAAAACAGGCTGCGATAAAGATCCTTGTGGCAGATAGAATCCCCAACATCCCGGTGATAGAATAGAAACCATTTATCAGCATCGCCCTTAGCGATCAAAGCATCATACAGCTGATTACATCTGAAAGAGGCGGGTCAACCGCCTCCTTCCGGATTCATGTCAAAGAGTGCAGCATAGTTGGTGACCGAAAGGGAACGGTGCTTTACTTTGTGACTTTTCTCAACCCAATCCGATGTTTTAACTGGTTTTGTCAAATGTATAGACCCGGTTCAGTTTTCCCCTTGATTTCCCAGACACCAATCTATCCAGCTTGCATTTTAATGACCGCTCCGCCATAATTTAAACATGTCGAAGTCCATGTTCATGGCTGGATGCAGCTTTTTCCCATCGACGAATGGCAGATGTTCTGTTCAAAGTTTTGCTAATAAGGAACTTTCACGGAGTTTTCGCTAGTTTCCAGCCTGCCGGGAGGAATCGTGATTAGATGCCAAGCGTGCCAGAGGACGGTAGCGGACGGATTCAATTTCTGCCCTTATTGCGGCAGCGAATTCAGCGCTGAAAAAATTGCATCTGAGAACAGCCTGTCAGGCAAACCTGTGCATTTTCCAAAAGATTACTGGCGCAGAGCATTGGTAACGGTGAACCGCGCATGGCGGCTCGTGTTATCATCCTTGAACGATTACATGGTTGCCTGCCTTATCACAGCAACAGCCTACATACTCCTGAAACTTGTCCTGGGCTATAATCCTTCAGTCATGGATAGGCAGACGACTTTTGCCGAGGCGGGTTTGGCGCCTCAGATAAGGAACATCATGTTAATTATGCTGCCGTTCTTTGCCCTGGAAACTGTTCACTGCATGTTTTATTCCATGCATATAGCAGGGTTAAGGGGAAGCAGGCCCTGCATTTCAGATTTTCTCTCATCATTCAGGCGACGGCCTTTTTCGCCATGACTGCACTTATTGTTGCCATGCTTTCATACACAAGCCTTTTCTATGACGTTTACAGCCTGTTTTCGGATGCGCTTGACAAGACCAGTGAATTCATCCCCTTTGCAAAGCAGATTACGGCTTACATCATTTTCTTCGTAAAAACCTATTTTTCCATCCTGCTCATGGTTCTCTGCCAGGCGATTGTAACAGTGTGCTACCATGACATAGGCGGCACTGATCATTCCCGCAAATTCTAAGACAGGAGGGACAGGTGTTCGGCTTTTTGACTTTTCTCAATCCATCCGAGGGGTTAACCGGTTTTGTCAAATGTATAGACCCGGTTCAAATTCCCAAAGGATCGGTATTCCTCTCCCTGTTTTTTTGCTGGCTTCTCTTTTCAGCCGGAATTCATGCCGAGGAAGCAGTGAATTTCACTATAAGCCCAGCTGCTGTAGAACAGACCCGGGAGACCTCACTGGCCGAACAGATAGCCACTGTTACCGAGTCCGGCGAAGCCGCATTGCTCGGCAGCATCGACAGTGCAGCCAGTCTTGACAGTGGAGAAATCCTGGCTGCATTCTGCACAGGGTGTAAAACCAGAAGGCCTGCCATCCTGAAGCATCTGCTGGGCAGAGCAGAGTTCCCGGCCCGGGATTTCAGCAAGGAGAGCGATCCTGACCTTTACAGCCTGCTGAATGACAGCCAGGACGAAGAGCTGCTCAGCCTCCTGCTGAGAAAGGGCGCAGTCAAACTGCACCCCGAAATGGTACCTGCGATCCTTGGCGCAGAGCTTGCGGCACAGCTTAAACTGGAATCCTGGAACAGGAAAACCGACAAGTTGTCCCCCCTCTGCTTCGTCAAAAGCCCGGAAGTGGCCCAGTATCTGATCGACAGAGGGTTCTCACCGGACGGGTTCAGAAGCTATAATACGGGCAGTTTCAGGCCGCTCGATTATACGGCCAGGATGGACGTGGCTCAGGTGCTGATCAGGAACGGGGCTGTTTTCAGGATGCCTGTTCAATTCAATTTCGGTTCAGATGAAATATCTATTTTTTCATGGGATCAGCATCCGCTGCTGAGGACCAAGTCGATGGAAGTGGCCAGGCTTCTGATCAGCGAGGGTTGCGGCTGGGAGCTTCCCGACTGGCACGGTGATCAATCGATCTCTCAGCCGACGGCTGATCCTGCTCTGCTGAAACTTCTGCTTGATCAGGGAATTTCTCCCAACATTTCCGACACATGCGGCATTCCGATCCTGTTCAATTACACATCTTCGACGGCAGAAGCCCGCATCATGCTTGAACATGGTGCAAACCCGAAGGTAAGAATGCCGGTCCAGGCTGAGGATATTTCAGCCTCGAATCTCTATCCTCACATGGATACCGGGGAAATGGGATCAGGTCTGGCAGGGAAGCAGGGATACACATTGATGCATTGTGCAGGGAACGGTGATTTCGTGCGCCTGATGCTGGAATACGGGCTTGATCCTAATCAGCGCGGCGGGCAGAGAAACGAAACACCGCTTCACACAGTCACTGATCCCGGCGCAATATCAGCCCTGATCGAAGCAGGGGCTGACGTCAACGCCAGAGATGACCAGGGAAACACGCCCCTGTTCAACAAAAATCTAAAACCGGAGGGTTTGAAACTCCTGCTCAGCCATGGAGCCGATCCGGATGCTTTGAACACTGGAGGGCAGAATGTGCTGGAAATGCACCCTGAGGCTGATTGCCGGGAATTCCTGCAATCATGCTGCAAGGTGTCGATTCAGAAAGGTGATGAGACAGCTGTGAAGAAGGATCTGTCTCTTTCTTCTGTTCTGAATTTTCTCAATCGTGAAAAGGGACTGTCCAATGAAAGGAAAATCGCTCTGGTCAATAAATGCCTGAATCAGGAAGGGATCAAAATCACAGATAATGAAGGTCGCGATCTGCTGTGGGCATGCCCCAGTCCGGAAGTCGCCAGAATGATGGAACAAAAGGGCTATAACCTGAAGGAAAATGTTGTCATAATCATGGCAGATGCGGTTAGTGAAGGGGGACACGAAGACCTGGTGCGCTATCTTCTGGAGATAGGTATGCCGGAACTCATGGCAGACGATAAGGGCAGGCCAATGAAAGACGGCACAATTTACAAATCCTCTCCACTGATGAGATGCAATTCCGAATACATAGATATGCTTGTCAGAGCAGGATTCTTGCCTGATTCTACCAATTACAGCGGTATTACGCCGCTGATGGAGGCAGTGAAATTCTGTGACAAGGCCGACAGAGTGAAACAGGCTGAAAAGCTGATCGCAGATGGTGCGGACGTCAATCACGCCGGCATTGCAGGCTGGACACCATTGCATTATCTGGTGGTATTTTTCGCCAGCAGATGGCAGGGAGGCAGCGAAAGCCGGGATGTTCAACTGATGGATCGCTCATTGGAGATGTTGAGATGTTTGAGGAATGCAGGAGCAGATCCGCGGCTGAAAGACAACCGCGGCAGAACTGCTCTGGATTTATTCAGGAATGACTGCCGCGGCAAGGGCGTTCCTGAAGAGGGCAAGGTTGACGAGATGGTGAAATTGCTTCAATAATTTTAACTGCATTTTCTCCGGATTTCCCCCGTTCTCCAGCCGGATGCTCCATTGCATCACCGCGGCATCAGCGCGAACACACCCCAGCCCAGGTATTCACGGGTGTAAGCGGCGTAGCGCCCGGGTTCCGAGGTCAGTTGGGCTCGAACCTCTTTTGCGAACTCGTCGCCGGGATTGGCTTCAAGCCATCGCCGCATGGTGAGCCATTTGGCCGCCTCGTATCTGTCCCAGCCGTCCTGGTCAGCAATCATCATTTCAACGACGTCACAGCCAAGGCGGCCGAAAGACGCGAGAAGTTCCGGAAGCGTGAGAAAGTCGGAGATTGCGTGGACCTGACATCCTCTGGCGACTTCCTCGGTCGGAGGCAACCGCCAGTAGGGCTCTCCGATGAGGATGATCCCTCCGCTGCGCAGGCTCTTCGACAGAAGCTCGATAGTGCCGGCGACACCGCCGCCGATCCAGGTGGCACCGACACAGGCAGCCACACCGACCAGCTCGTCTGAGACATAGCCTGCAGCATCGCCATGGATGAACCTGACTTGATCGGCGACGCCGAGTTCCACTGCACGGAGTTTCGCCTGCCCGGTGAACAGCGGGCTCATATCGACGCCGGTTCCGACGATTCCGTGATCGCGCGCCCAGGTGCACAGCATTTCCCCGGAACCGCTGCCGAGGTCGAGCACACTGGTCCCTGACTCAAGACGCAGCGCAGCACCGAGAGCGGCGAGCTTATCAGGTGTGATCGGGTTGTGGATACGGTGAGCGCTTTCAGTGATGTTGAATATCCGCGGGATGTCCATTTCGTGAAATCTCCTTATTGTTTTGAATAGATCCGGTCGGTCAGACACCATCTTTATCATTTCATTAATCCAGTTCTTTTATTCTACACATTTCCGGCCTGTCTTCCAACCTGGCAGTTTGATGTGCAAAGTGCGGGTCTGGCATTGTTTATTCAACGGAACGCTAATTTTCAAGACCTGCCCCTAATTTTTCTCGTCATTTGCTCTCCTTTCGCCTTAATTGAATCACCGCCTGCGCCGTGACAATTTCATGACGCAATGTTTCTGCGTCCGGCAGCGAGGTCAGGTATTTCGAGGCAAAGACACTGGCCTTGATGCCTCCTGTGGCGTATTTAACAACTGTGTTGTCTCGCTCGCTGCAGAGTATGATGCCGATCGGGTCATTTTCTCCAGGCAGTGTCAGATGCTCCTTGACAAAATTCAGGTATAGATTCATCTGTCCTGCGTCGGCATGGGAAAATGCGCCCCTTTTCAGATCAATGATCACGAGGCAGCGCAAGACTCTGTGGTACAGCAGAAGGTCGATCCGATACCACACTGTGCCGACGCGGATTCGCTTCTGTCTGGCCACGAATGTGAACCCTGGTCCCAGTTCGAGTAGAAACCATTCCAGATGACGGACAAGTGCCTCTTCCAGCGATGATTCGCCATACTCATCCTTAAGATTGAGAAATTCAAGCAGATATGGGTTGCGCACTTCGTCTTCCACTGACACAGAGTCTTCAGATTTAGCCTGTTGACCTCGCCTAAGCATTACATGCCGCCGTTTTGAGATGGTCGTGCGTTCGAAGAACTGAGTGCTGATCTGACGGTCAAGCTGCCGCACCGACCAGCCGCCTCTGATTGCCTCGTTCTCATAGAAAGCTCTGGCCGGAGAACATTCCACTGACATCAGCCTCACATAATGCGACCAGGTGAGTGGGAACAGTACGGGAGATACTGTAGATTTCTCATATTTCTTCTCGACTTTAGCGTTCTCTGATTTCCTTGCTGTGCCAGAATAAGTCGCCCGGGCTTCAAATATGCCAGACGCTGTCTGGCATATTCTCCAGCCATGGTAAAACAAGCGCATCTGCTGGAGATTAGAACGAGAAAATCCCCGCCCGTATCTTGCACTCAGATCACGGGACAGCATCAACAGCAAAGCCTCTCCATATACTGCCCGTTCTTTACCGCCCTGCTCAAATTCCACAATATTGCGCCCGATTTCCCAGTAAGTGGCGGTCAGAATGCTGTTGACAGATCTGGCTGCAGACCTCCTGGCCTGTTCTAAAAGAACAGCAATTTCTCCAAGAAGGATGGAGTATTTTTCTTCACTGCAGGGCAATTGGGCATCATTTTCCTTGATCATGGAAATGCTTTAACAATTCCCATGCCAGGAATCAGTGGCCGGTTTTCTCCTGATTTCAGCGGGATTTCAAGCGCGTCAGAATTGAAATATTCTCAAACTGAGCTAGTGCAGTCTCAGAATGAAACAAAAAGAAGCAAAATAGGATTCAGTTCACATCCGGTTTCAACGATCCGGCCATTAGAAACAACCGCCCATCCCAGAGCGCAGGCGCTGACCCGTTGGGGATTCCCGGTTTCAAAATCGATGGAGACGAAGTTTTTCATTATCTTTTTATCTCGCTTTATTGAAAACCTATTTTTTTCATGAAATCTCGATGTTCCTGGTTAATGAAAGAAATTCCCGTGCTGAAGTATCTGAAAACATCTCCTTCTTGCGTGCATTCAATACTTGAATTCAAAACAACAGCTGCTAGTTTTTTGTGAATCAACAGGGACGGTGCTTGACTTTTTGACCTTCTAAATCTGTCTGGCGTTTTGACCGGTTTTTAATTTTTCATTCCCTGTTGAGCTGTTGTGGATCGTCAAACAGGACTCTGAACTCCTGGGAATTAAATCCTGCCGTATAAAATGCAGTCCTCAATTGCTTTAAATAATCCTGATGCTGAAGCATTCGATGCCCGTCTTTCAGTAAGGCAAGTTTCGAAATTTTATACTCCTTTGCAAGAATCTTTCCAATTTCCGGCGAAAAGACGACATCCTCGCTCCCGGAAATGATCAAAACCTCTCCGCTATAGGCGGAACGCTGGATTTCAAAATTCTTGACAGCTATTTCACCGGATTGACTGGCTGCCAGAAAATCCTGCAGAATCGCAGATGAGAATTCATACAGCAGATTTACGGGCTTTTTACCGGATTTGAGATACTTGTCCAAATCCATGCCGGTCAATTCAAACCATCTTACTTTGACCGACACTTCAGCCGGAATCGATAACAGAAATGAAGCGAGCATAAAATTGCATTGTGGGTTGAGCCAGATTTTCCAGTAATCGAATTTTTTTCCGGAGTTCAGCTTTTGAAGAAGTTCCAATTGCCGTTTGGGGCCTTCGACATGCGTTCTGGCAAGATTATACAGCAGATATGAAAATTCCGGCGGATAAGCTTTTTTGTTCTTGACCGCCAATTCAAACTCTCCTGAAACAGATTGATCCAGATCCGCAAGATCACGGCTGTAATGCAGATTGTTAACCAATGAAAGGTCAGGAGCTCCTGTGACTTCCAAAACAGTTTTTGAAACATGCTGCCCGTATCTGGATAAATACTGCTGGGCAAGTACTCCGGCCCCGGATGCGCCCAGCAGCATGATTTTCCCATCTGCTGAAATCAACCCCTGTCTCAATAAATCCTGGCGCACGGCTTCGATATCTTCCACCTGCTGATCGGAATCAAAAAGGTTCATTGCTTCTTTGAAGTTTATGCTGCCGTCATTTCGATAGACCTCGGGGAAAAACGCGGGAGACTGGCCTCGCACTCCTATCAGGACATAGGAAAGACCTGGCAGAAGGCTTTCGAAATACTGGAAGTCCGGCCTGGTATCCACCAGCTCCATTTGCCCGTCAGTTAAAAAAAAGATGACATTACCGCCCTTCTGAAAGTTCGGGCTCAGAATATAATAATTCTTAAACTGTCCTTTGCTTTTATCCTTATGATCGATGGGCAATGTCAGATAATGGTGCTTATCGTCAGGAGGCATTTCAGGATAATACTTTTCCAGATCCAGGCGTGTTCTGGGGATTCTGAAAAGGGATCTGTATTCCAGAAAAACTGCAATCCCGCAAAGCAATGCGATCCCTGCGAATATGATGAAAAAAATCCCGGGTCTTTTTTTCATGAAGTCAATCCTGGTCTGTAATTTCGAACTCAGTGGGTGCTTTTTTACTTTTCTCACTCCATCCGGCGGTTTAACCGGTTTTCTCGAATGGATAGACCCGGTTCAAATTTCCAAATTTCCCCTATGCATTTTCCTTCGCATTCAGCGAACCCTAAAGTCACAAAGCCAAGCACCGTCCCCGTTAGTCCCCCGGTAATCTATACCGATGTCCTTTTCCATCAGAATTGCATAAGGACCGTCATTTCCGGTTATTTTATAACCAAGCTTTTCATAAAAAGCAATGGCGCTGTTATCCAGATAAACTGCCAAGCCTGTTCCGGCCATTTTCTGTTCTTTCACTTCAGCCTCAAAACAATTCATCAGCCAGGTGCCGATTCCCTTGAAACGATGGTTCTCCCTGATTTGAATCGAACTGAGCACAGCTGTTTCTCCGTCTTTCCACCAATAATAACAACCGACGCTTTGGCCTGCAAATTCAACGATTCTGGCGGAATTCAGGTTTTCTGCAATCAGCTCCCGTGATTTTTCCTGACTCCACTGTCCGGGATAATTACGATCCAGTTCAGGTTTGAAATGCAGCCTGTCCATTTCCACGATAAATGGGATGTCTGCGGAAACTGCGCAGCGCAATGTATATCCGGGAATGGGGCATTCCGGCAGTTGTGAAGCTGACACTTGATTTATAAGGACAGAAGATGTTTTTCCGCCCATTTTCTGATGTCCTCCTCTCGTGAGTGGGGACGCTGCTTTACTTTGTGACTTTTCTCAATTCATTCTGTCTCAATGAATTTCGTCAAATGTATAGCCCCGGTTCAGATCCACTCTTATTTTACCAGGAAGTGGGTGTCCATTTTATTCAGCATACCTCAGAATTTCATTTCCTGAAATGTTGGCGGATAGCTTCGAGCATTTCTGTGAACTCAGCCCATTTATCAGCTCCAAAGGAGCTGATAAAAGACTGTTGGAGAGTTTCCCATTCGTGCATTGCCCTGGCGGTGATATCTTCTCCCTGGGGCGACAGTTCTATGACTTTGGCCATCCCTTCACCGGTAGGGGTCGTCTTGAGATACCCTTTCTTCTCCAGGATATCCACCGCCCGGTAAAGAGTCGTTCTTTCCAAATCAAGATGCTCAGTGAGCCTCATTTGAGGTATAGGCTGATATCTGGATACATTGATCAGAATGGCGTATTGAGTTGAATTCAAACCAGCGACAGCCAGGGCTTTGTCATAGGCTCTGCCTACCACGCGAGCGGCCATTTTGAGATTAGTGCAGGCACATTGTATCTTCTGCAGCGGCGTACCGCCAGATTCGATTTTATGTTTTGACCGCATGCTTACCTTCATCACGAGCAAAGTAAATTCCTGTGATGATTATGATTGTACCAAGAATTTGTAGAAAAGTAACAGTCTCGCTCCTGAACAAGGCACCAAAGAGAAGAGCGATAACAGGCGGAATGTAATAAACCGAAGATGCTGTGATGGCCCCGAGTTTGTCGATGATGAAATAGTACATCACAAAAGCAAGTCCGGTTCCTGTCAGTCCGAGTCCGAGAACCAATGCCAAAAGAGCCTTCGAATTTTCCAAAATGGCTCCCATTCCTTGTGTTGGTGTAACTGGTATCAGTAGAAGGGAAGCGAACAGCGCCTGATATGAAGCAAGCTGCAAAGAGCTCATTTTAAGAGGAGCCACGACTTTTTTGGCATAAAGTATTGCAAATGCATAACTGATAGAACCCATTAACATGAAACAAACTCCCACCAATTCCCCGCTTTTGCCGAACGAGAAAGCGGATTTGAGATCTGCTACCAGAAGAACTCCAATCAAGCCTATAAAAATACCAAACCCCTTCTGTAGGTTCAGCTTTTCCGCCGGAAGGATCAGAACGACCAGAAGTGCTGTCATTAAGGGAGTAGTCCCGCTGATGACTCCGGCAATTCCGGAAGCAAGGAGCTGTGTTCCTTTAACGTAGAAATAATAAGGCAGAACATTAGCCAGTAAAGCCATTGCCCCGAAATGATGCGCTCTGCGGCAATCTTTCCAGCTTAAAACTTTCATCACGAGTGCATACACGAAGATGGGAAGGCCTCCTGACAGCACACGAAGCCATACCACTTGCAGAGGGCTGATGACAGAGACGACGATTTTCATGAAAAGAAAATTCGTACCCCAGATCACCCCGAGAGCAAACAGGACGAGAAAAGGGAACTGTTTTAATATTCTCATATGATGTATATACATCATATGAATTGACGTGTCAACTTTTTTTTGAAACTAATGAAGGGATAGTTTTGAGAGTCGTGTTTCCTTTTTGCGAAAGAAACTGCGCAACCCTTGACTTCACGAGACTTTTCGAGTACAATAATAAAAAAAAGAAAAAGGCGGCGCGATGTCGGAATTGAATAAAAATTCAATCGATTCCTGGACCAAAAAAGAAGTCTCGCTGCTCAAAGAACTTATCAAGCAGAACACCCCGACTCATGAGATGAAAATGAAGCTCGGCAGAACCGAGGAAGAAATCTGCAAGAAGGCCTGTGAAATAGGTGTTGCGCTGAAACCGTTGAATTGAACGTTTTACATCAGGCTTTCAAGATTTCCTGATCTTCAGAAAACTCTTGCATCACACTATTTCATTATGCAAAACGCAATGCACAGCAAAGATGAAAAAGTGTCAACTGCGGGTTTCACGATTGGCATTCTCTTTGCTTAATTCAAATGTAGCGGGGATTTTTATATGAAGATCGAAATCCGTGAAGTAAAAGTGAACGATTACCGAACTGTGAAGATAATCGAATTGTCAGGTGACTTTGACTATGAGGGAGAGGAAAAAATCGAGAGCATTCTGGATGAGGATTCTTCAATCAAAAAAGGCAGAGTGGCGTTGAATCTATCCGGGCTCGCGTATATTAACAGCACTGTGATCGGCATCATTTGACGAGTGGGGACGGTGCTTTACTTTGCGACTTTTCTCAATCCATTCTGTCTCAATGATTTTTGGAGGATTCGGGGACGCCTTACTCATCTGTCTTCTCCTTCTGCAGGCCTGGGATTAATCAACCCCGCCATGAGCTATGCGGATTTGTCTTTTTCATATTTATTTTCCCAGCCACCACTGGCCTCTGTTTCCAAACCTTCCCCTCCAGCAGCCTTCCTGCTTTTTCTTATTTGTTCCACCCCATTGCTTGAAGAAAAACGGAACTCCTACAATCAGGCATTGATCGCTAATTTCAATGACACATTCTGGTTTTAACTGACGTGCTGCGGAGCAGGATTCTCTATCTGAAGTAAAGAAAATACCACTCATTCAGAAAATTCCTTTTTCGTTAAGGTATCATCAAGTCTTTTTTCACTCTACGCCTTAATTTTATTCCGATTCCGGACATCGTCAATCACCTTTTCGGGTGAGACCGGAATACTGAGGAATAGAAAAATGAGCTGAGATGCGCTACGCCCGGACTTCAACAGAAAACTGATGCCAGGGGATGCCTGAAATGCTCGTTTTTTGCCTGTTTTCAGACAGTACATTGATAACACCTGAATGAGACCTAACTCAGACCTAAGGTGCAGAAAGGGAGAAGGGTACAGACTTCGGTCCGATTCTTTTGATTATTCCTTCACTGCAGACTATCATTAAAGCATGAAGACACTCTCGCGGTCTGATCAGAGTTCATCCTGGAATTTCAGATATGGATAAGAATTTTGCGGAATCTTTTGCCGAGGAATGGATCAGGGCCTGGAACAGCCACGACTTGGAACAGATCTTATCTCATTATGCGGATGATTTTGAAATGTCATCGCCGAAAATCATCAGCATAGCCGGTGAGCCGTCTGGAACGCTGAAGGGCAGGAAAGCCATCGGACCGTATTGGTCAAAGGCCCTTGCTTTGAGGCCTGCTCTGCATTTTGAACTGATCAGGGTTTTTACAGGTGTTGATAGCGTGACGATCCATTACAGTAACGATGCCGGGCAATCCGCAGCTGAGGTTTTTCACTTCGACAGCAGCAAGAGAGTCGTAAAAGCATTTGCTCACTATGCATAAAGGCGGACAGAAGCTTACCGGGTTCGTGGCTCTGTTCCGGGGAATCAATGTCGGGAAGACGAAGCGCGTGGAAATGGCCAGGCTCAAGTCCATGTTCGAGTCCCTCGGCTGTGCGGACGTCTCGACTTACATCAATTCCGGCAATGTGATTTTCGCAGCAGGCGGGAAAGCGGAAAACATCGGAAATGTTATCGCATCAGCACTTGACAGGGAATTCGGATTCTACGCAGATATCCTGATCAAAACAAGAATAGAGATGAAAAAGATAGCTGGCGCCATTCCGGCTGCCTGGCGGAACGATTCCGTTCAGAAGACTGAGGTTGCCTATCTGTCCAC
>JAQTZZ010000066.1 GCA_028687545.1 Candidatus Wallbacteria bacterium | reverse complement strand
CGAACTCCGCACTCCAGGCAGAACTTGGAGCCGTCAGGGCAGGAAAATTGGCATTTACTGCACTTGATCATGGAGAGATTATATCATAATTAGATGCTGGTCTGAGGCACAGCAGGTTGGTTGAATACGGCAATGGGATCAATTCCTGTCTAAACCTGTACCTGTCATTTCTTCATACAGCTTTCCAGTGCTAAAGTTTGTTCCTGATGGATTGGGCTATTTTTGCAGCTCTGGCAGCTTCCGCCATTCTGAACAGACTGCGGAAAGTCTGCTCTGCCTCTAAAGCAGTGCTTAGCGCTCCCTCAAGTTTTCCCTCAAACACCAGAACCTCAGCCAGAGCAAGCTTTGCGGCGGCTTCGCTCTGTTCATCTTTATTTTCCCTTGAAATCAGCAGCGCTTCCTCGCAGCAGCGGAGGGCCGCAACTGCGTCCGGTTTCTGGACAGCAAGATGGGCTTTAGCTTGCTCATACAGGCAGAACGCCAGGAGTTCCGGGCTGCTGCTGCCAATCATTTTCTCCGCGGACCTGACTTTTTCCAGCGCACTCTCAGGATTGCCTTGATTCAGCTCGACCTCGGCCAGCCAGCAGGTAGCCCAGGCAACACTTTCCCGATATTGCATCTTAACACTGATGTTTAAAGCTTCTTCCAGTCGGCTTTTGGCTATTTCCCAGTTGTTTTGAAAGATTTCCTCTCTTCCCGATAAAATGAGAGAATTGACTTTGCCCTGATGACACCCCGATTTATCATTTTTTTCAGCAGCCAGGTTATACATTGCAGAAGATTCCACTAGTTCACCCTTGGAATGATGGAATTTCCCCAGAATACTGAAACAATGAGCTAGTCTCAGCTCATTGCCGGTTTCTGAGATCAGCATCAGGGCTTCCTTAAGCCTGAATCCTGCGGAATCGAAATCACCCAGCTCGCAGTAAATCTCGCCAAGGCTTTGCAGTGCACGAGCCAAACCAGTCTTATAACCTGCATTGCGTGATAAATCCAGGGCGGAGAAAGCACTCTCAAGGGCATTAGTGTAATCGCTCATTTCAGTATATAGTAAGGAAAGGTTGTTATATCCGATTGATGCGCCCTGCCGGTCACCAATTGAAAGATTATATTTCAGGAATTCTTCAAATCTATGTTTTGCTTCAGGATAATTTTTCCTTGCCAACTGAATATTGCCGATATTGAATTCAACCTGGGATGCCCCATGGGTATCGTAAAGAAGATAAAACTGTTCAGCTGATTTCCGGTAAAAAGAAAGTGATTCTTCATCTTCACTACGATAGTAGTGTATACCTCCGATTTTTTTCAAAGCTTCTGCGAGCAGCGTTACAGGTTTGGTATTGTCAAGTGATTCAACTAGGGTCATTAAATATTTTAAGGCCTCTGAAAGTTCTCCGCGCTGAAAATTGAGCTGGCTGCGCTGGAGAAGCAGCAACAGACGCAATTGATTTCTTAGAGATTCGAGCTGTACTTTCGGAAGCTTTTCTTCGCATTCCAGGATTGTTCTCTCCCATGATTCGAGTTCAGACAGAAGTTCCAGAGAGTGCATTTTTTTCAGATTCAGTTCAATCCAGGCAGAAGGCAGATCTGCAAACTCAGGAAGATATCGCTCGAGGACACCCAGACAGTTTTTGTTTTCTCCACTCGCAGTCAGTGCGTCAGAGTATAACCCAAGGAATTCAGTCATTTTTTCGTCACATGCTAAACTTGGGTCTTTTGAAAGAAGAGGTTCTATGGTTCTGAAATAGGGAAGAGCATCCATGATCAGGAAAAATCTCATCAGCTGCTTTACTGTCAGAAAACCAAATTCAAAGGCTTCCCTGTAATTTTCAGCTTGCAGAAAATGATTATAAAGCCGTGGATTAAGATCAGATTCGTGCTCTCTGGCAGCAGCGAAGTTCAGCAGCCATTCAGCAACCGATCCGTGCAGCTTTATTATCTGCGCTTTAGTCAGTCTCCCCAATGCGGCATCCCGGAGATGGACATGGCTGAATGAGTAATACCTGTAACCAAGAATATCCTGTTCTGGAGAAGGCAGCAGAAAGCCTCTCTGAATAAAAGCTTTGATATTTTCGGCTAGATCGATCTTTCCGCATAAGTGAGAGACAAGTTCCGGAATAAACTGCATATCTGTGATTGAGCCGTTTTTCAGTATTTCCAGATTCTCCTTGCTGATGCCTTCCAGACGCGACTGCAGCACCAGACCCAATGACTCCGGAATTGTGTAATTTTCCAGCCGGGAAATGTCAATTTCCAGACCGGCAGACCTCCTTAAAACACCTGTTTCTGAAAGCGAAATTAAAATTTCTTCGATGAACAAAGGACTTCCACCGGCCGTATCCTCGATCATTGAAACCAGCTGGTCTGAAACCAGGACCGGATCTGTGGAGGTTTCCTCCCGTCCCAGAATATTGTAGAGAAACTTCCTGATATCCTCCTGTTTTAAGGGCTGGATCAGCAGGGTTGTCAATCGAGTCTGTGAAAATGTATTGGCAGAGGTCTGCCAGTCAGGCCTGGCTGTGCATAGGAACATAAGCTTTCCAAGAGTCCAGCGCAGCAGGTGATTCAGCAGCTGGATGGAACCCTCATCTGCCCACTGCAGATCTTCCAGCAGGAATACATAAGGACTGTCAAACGAAAGCAAGGTCAGAAGATCCTCTGAGAATTTAAGAACTGATTGTAAAAACAACTGAGGAGACTTTCTCAGATTCCTGATGAAATCTCCTTCAGAGCCGATTCCGGCAAGATATGCAGCCAATCCTAAAGATTCGCTTCCTGTTTCACTGCCTTGCTTTTTCAGATGGCGCTCATGGAATTCTGCCAGTCTTCTTTCATCGCTGAGATCCAGATTCCTGGTAATCAGCACTTTGATCAGAAAAAAATCAGGATTAACTGAAGGCCTGAAATTGACTCTGACCAGATTCACCCTTCTGTCAAGCCCATTGCAGTAACCGGCGAACTCTTCGGCAATCCTGGTTTTGCCGATGCCGGGGGGGCCTTCCAGAAGCATCATCTGCGGGATTCTGTCTTCTTCGGTCTTTGCGAAACAAGCGAGGCATTTTCCCAGTTCGGCGGCACGACCGAATAGAGCAGTCTCAACTCCCAGTATCTTCCTGCGAGTGGCTTTGGATTCACCTGCCAGGAGATATGTCTGCAGCTTCGATCCTTCAAAATCCAGGGTTTCGTGATCCACCAGCTGATATCTGCCTTTCAGGAGCTTTCTCAGGTTTGAAGTGATCACAATTTTCCCGTCAGTCTTCAATTCTGCCATTTCCAGGGTTTGAGAAACAAGGACTCCGCGAATTTCCGACCTGCCGTCCATTCCGCTCACTTCCACCAGCCCGCAATTGATTGCGATCCGAAAGCCTGTTTCGCCTGAACTTTCATTCATCCGCTCACAGAACTCGCTGATCAGACATTGCAGGCGCAACGCGCAATCGCAGGCCAGAACAGGTTCCCTGTCGCTGCAGGATGAGATCCCGAAGACAACTCTCAGGGAATCCTCGGCAAGGTTGAGAACTGTGCCTCTCTCTTCCTTAATTATAATTTTCAATCTGGAAAACAGTTCGTCAAGGATGTCGGAAGTTTCAGCCTGATCCGAATTCATTCCTGACACATTAAAGCCTCTGAAGACAATGTTCATCAAAACGACCAGCCTGGATTCTGTTGCATCGATCTGCAGCGGATCGAGTTCACCGGTCTTTTCCGGTTCCGGCCTTCTGCTGTCCCAACTGAAGTTCTGGAGGAATTTCATGATTTCTCCGAAAAAAGGCCTCCTGCCTCCGCAGAAACGTATCTTATCTGCCAGCTCCCTGCAGTCTGTAAATCTCCTGGTAGGTTCCCTTTCCAGGCATCTGAGAAGGATTTTCCTGACCCAGGCAGAAAGATGCGGGTTATGAAGAGTGGGATCACAAGCAGGCTCCAGAGTGATTTTTCTGATAATGGAAGGAATGTCATCCTCATCTACGGGTCTCACCAGGGTTGAAAGTTCATAATAGACAACTCCCAGGCTAAATAAATCTGTCAGTGGTGTGATTTTCCCCTTCTTGCCCATGAATTGCTCTGGTGCCATGTAATTCAGGGAACCCACAATCTGTCCGGTTTTGGTGACTTCAATATCCAGGTCTCTTTTGGCCAGACCAAAATCCAGTAATTTAACTGCTCCAGTGCGGCAGATGAAAATATTGGACGGTTTCAGGTCGCGATGCACTATCCCGATTCCATGCAAATCAAAAAGCGTATCAGCCACAGTGGCTACCAGGGCATTCACCTGAGCCTGATGATCGGGATTTTCCAGGGGATTCTGGAGCGGGTCTCTTAGAAAATACGGTAGGCTGGAATCTGACTCCGACAAATATCCGTTTTCGATCAGTTCATTGAGATCATGCTTTCCTGAAGCAATGATCCTGGATTTTTTGAGGAAGGCGTCGAGAGTCTGTCCGTCGGTGTATTCCATTACAAAATAAGGAGATCCTTCATATTCACCATAACCAAGAATTCCGACCACTCCCGGATGATTGAGCCCGGCCAGGCTTTTCGCTTCCCTCAGAAACCGCTCGCGGCTTTCCTGGGTGATTGATCCGGACATGACTTTCAGGGCCACAGTCTGCCCTGTTTTTTCATCTGTCGCCCGGAATACGGCTCCCATGCCGCCCTCACCGAGACGGTCGATTATCCTGTAATGGGAAACTTGCTGTCCGCTGATTATTTCGTCTGTATTCAAAGGCATGACAAAATTCTCACAGGAAAACTGGCACTTGTCAAAATCCTCAAAAGGTTTCTTCCACCAGTGTTTTTTTTAGAGTGCCGCGTGCGCCGGCTTTGGAAAAAGATGCGTTTTCTGTTAAACTCATTGTGAAACAGTGCGAAAAATATTCTGTAGGAACCCGAGGAGGGAGCATGTTCTGGAGAGGATTGATCCTATTTCTGTTTTTATCATTTTTAAACTGCAACGCCTGGGCGTCAGGCGGGATTACAGTCACATCTTCATCCGGAGTAGATGTAATGCCTGCGAATTTTGCTGTGGACGGGGACATGAAAACACGCTGGGCCAGCGCATCCGAAGATAACCAGTGGTGGCAGGCTGATTTCGATGCTCCCAGGAACCTCTGCGGGCTGGAAGTTAAATGGGAATACGCCTTTGGAGATAAATATGAGGTACTGGCAAAAATTTCTTCAGGTGAGTGGAAGAAAGTCTATGCCACAAGTGCTGGTGATGGCAATACCGACATTATATATTTCGAACCAGTTGTTGCTTCGTCTGTAAAGCTGAATCTGCTCACCAGGGGTACAGGCTGGTCATTCTCGATCTGGGAAATCAATTTTCTCGAAGGCAATCCTCCGGAAGTAAAGAAATCATCCGACGGAGCGCAGGTGGAAATCATTCTTCCCAGACCCATGCTGTTGGGCGGCCTGGTCCATGTGTGGGGCGATAAATCCCCCAGAAATTACTCCCTTGAAGGGTCTTCAGACATGAACACCTGGAAAGAGCTTTTCAAAACCGCCAGGGGAAGGGTGGAAAACTGGGATTACTTTGATTCAATCGAGGTCAAGGCTCTGAGGATCAAGTGCGAAGGATCTGGCTTTGAATTCAAAAGCTTTGAACTAAAAAGCTCCGAGGAAAAAGTAGATCTGCTGAAGACTTATCAGACCCTGGCCAAGGATTCGCCTGCCGGATACTTTCCCATGTGGCTCTCCAGAAAACAGGAATTCTGGACTGTGGTAGGGATTCCCGGTGACCGTGAAGAAGGCATGCTGACTGAGACAGGCGCAGTCGAACCATTCAAAAATGCATTCAGCGTCATGCCGTTCGTTCGCGGAGGGAAGAAGCTTTACACATACAATGACTGCAGACTCAACCAAAGTCTTGAAAAAAATTATTTACCAATCCCGACCGTAAAATGGGAAAATCCAGATTTTCTGCTGAAAATCACTGCTGTCGGCACAGGAACTATCGGAAAATCGTTCAGTGCAGTCAGATATTCGTTTTACAACCGTAAAAAAGATGATTTCATTGGTGAATTTGCGTTGGCTGTCAGGCCTCTGCAGATGAATCCTTCCTGGCAGCACGGCGGATTCACGCCGATCAAAACCTGCGAATGCATCCGTGCAAAGGGCAGTTCCATCATCCGCATCAACGGACAGCCGGGTGTGATTTCCCTGACCGATCCTGCGAAGATGGGTGCACTGGAACTCGACCCGAACGATATTATCGATTGCATCAGCAAAGGCACCCTGCCTGACTCCATCACAGCGAAGAACAGCCAGGGTACTGTTTCTGCCGCAGCGGTTTACAGACTGAATCTGAAGCCAGGGGAGCGCAAGGATATCATTGTGATCTATCCCATGGAAGGCGGATTCAATTCGGCAAGTCTGACAGGTTTTTCGTTTGAAAAAACCATTGCTTCTGAAACTAAAAGATGGACTGAACTTGTGAACAGAGTTTACATTGAAATCCCGGAAAAACGCCTGACAGATGTGCTGAGATCGAATCTTGCCTATATCCTGCTCACTAAGGACGGGCCCTGGATCATGCCAGGCCCCCGCAATTATTCCCACTCCTGGACCAGGGACAGCGCGCAGATCAGCACGTCCCTGATGCAGTTCGGCCTTGTAGATCAAGTGCGCGACTGGCTGGAAGCCATCACAGCCAAAACATGGGACAATGGCTATGTCCCGTTCCTGATCTTTGAGACAGGCAGAGCGGCAGCCTTTGAAAACAATGGTTCCCCTGAAGGCAAGGAACTGGACAGTCAGGGGGAATATCCATATGCAGTCAGGAATTATTATGATTACTCAGGGGACATGGATTATCTGAAAAAGGTGTATCCCAGGACGATTCAGGCCCTGAGATTCGCGAGCGGCCTGCGCCATGCCGGCATGACTGAAGACGTGAAAACCGATCCGGCCAAAGCTGCCAATTACGGAATTCTACCCGGCTCAAACAGCCATGAAGGATATTTCCCCGGAATGCACAGCTTTTGGGATGATTTCTTCGTGCTGCGCGGCTTCAAGGACTGCATCTATCTGGCAGATCTCCTCTCTGACTCCGAAAACTCCGCCTGGCTGAGGACTGAATCCGCTGATTTTCAAAAGTGCATCTATGCGTCGATCCAGCGCGTGATTACTGACAGGAAGATCGACTATATTCCCGGATGCACTGAAAAAGGCGACTTTGACTCCACTTCCACAGCCATAGCCATCGTGGCTGGCGGTGAACTGGAGAATCTGCCCAGACCCAATCTGACAAACACGTTTAACCGTTACTACGAAGAGTTCAGCAAAGGCCTGGATGCAAAGCACAGAAGGACTTTCACTCCTTATGAAGTCCGCTCTGCCAATGCTTTTGTCTGGATGGGACAGCGTCAGAGGGCACTCACCATGCTCAGGCATTTCACCAGCGACTCCACCAGGCCTTATGGCTGGAATCACTTCGCCGAGGTGGTCTATGCTGATCCCCGCACACCGTCGTATCTGGGTGACATGCCCCACACCTGGGTCGGCTCAGGATACATAGATGCAGTCAGGAACATGCTGGCCTATGAATCGAACGACAGCCTGATCCTCTGCGCTGGAATCGACCCAGCCTGGCTGAAAAAAGGCGTTACAGTCAAGGAGCTTCCCACCAACTATGGAACGATCAGTTATACAATCAAAAAGACGAAGCATGGCATTGCATTCTCAGTAGACGGAACTGCAAAACCGCCAAAGGGTTTCATTCTGAGGCTGCCGGCCGGGTCTGAAAACAGGGATTTCACTTTTAATGAACTGCCGGTAAAGAAGGAAATAGGAATGGATAAGTTCAATTGACATCTGGATGTTTTGAACATTTTGGTAGACGGAGACTTATTCCTGCTGAGGTCGTTTCGTCCTGCTTGCCGAAAACCCGGTAAGCAGGACTTCACTTATCTGCAGGCTTAGATGGGATTCTGCCATTGGCAAGGCCGACAGCGATTTAGAGGCTCTTCAGCTACTGCTGTTAGAGCCTCTCATCCTGAAGCCCAAGGCTTCGGGACGCCTTTGAACTCCTCATCAGGAACAAGTCTCCGTCTACCTGCAAAGTTATTTATGGATAAAGTTAGCTCAACTGAGTTTAATGCTGCCTAGGCTTCTCCGGCTCATAAGCCAGGAATTCCCTGGTGGCGCGGTCCAGACCCACGAGCAGCGATAAAATCGCTCCTGCACTGCCGCAGAAAATATAGATAGCAGGTATATTTTTATTCAGAAGGTCGGCTACCACTCCGGCAAGACCCATGGCGATCGGGGTGATGCCTGAGCAGATGGTTCCAAGCAGGCCAAAGACACGGCCTCTGATTTCGCTCGCTGTGGTAAGCTGCAGGATTGTGATGATGCTGATATTGATAAAGCCATTCATGATGCCTGCCAAAAACATTAAAAGCATAGCTTGAATCGGAGAAGACAGCAGCGCCAGCAGACCCATGGCCGCTGAATTTACTACGATTAAAATCGGGACGATTATTGATCTGACTTTACCGGAAACCCTGACAGTCCCGGCGAAAGTATAACCAATCAATGCTCCGAACCCGAAACCTGCCAGCAGATACCCATACCAGTCTGTGGTAGCTTTGAGCACATCCTCGATGTAAAAGGGCAGCAGCGTGATTACAGGAATCATGAAAAAATTCAAAAAAGCCGCGATCACGAAGAGATTTCTGATCCCCTTCCTCTGCCAGACATAACGGAAGCCCTCGATTGTCTCCAGTTTGAAATGCCGGAAAATTTCTGAAAATCCGGTTTTCTTCTCAGGGATTACCTGGGGAATTGTGATCAGCGATTCTGAGAATGCAGCAAGGAAAAATGAAATCCCGTCAGCCAGGAACAGTGTCACAGGACCCAGCAGGCGGAAGAGAACTCCGCCAAGTCCCTGGCCGATGAAAGTGGAAATCTGCACAGAAGACTCGTTGAGCGAATTGGCTGCCGCAATTTTATCCAGCGGAACCAGATCCGGAATAGAAGCCGAGATGGCAGGCTTGAAAAAAGAATTGACAGTGGAGATGAAGACAGAGGTCGTGAAAAGGCAGCAGATGATCAGATTAGTATTCGATTGCCAGAGGAAAAGCGCAGCAGTCATCAGAAACAGGATCGTTCCGCAGATCAGGTCGCTGATCACCAGAATCCTTTTCCTGGAATGGAGGTCAGCGAATGTGCCTCCTACAGGCCCGAGCAGAACAGACGGCAGAGTGGAAGCCATCATGATCAGTCCCATCAGAGTCGCACTGCCTGTAGCGTGCTTGATCCAGAAGAGCAGGGCAATCTCAAAAGCCTGATTGCCGATCTGGGAGATCAGCTGACCCTGCCAGAGCAGGTAAAAGTTTTTATTGAAAAGCCTGTTCATTAATTCCCTGCAGACAGTATATTTTGCCAGAGTGCATTGTAATTTTACAGCAAATAAACGCATTTTTGGAAAAAATCTTGATTAAACCTGATTTCCGGGCATAATTAAATCAGGTATAAGTGGGGGAAGTATATGAGAATTATTACTACAGGGGTACTTTTCATTCTGCTGACTGCATGCTCTAATGCAGCGGCCTCAGAAACTCTGATTCAAATCCTGACTAGAGTCGAAAGCAGTCTGCAGGGAGCAACCGAGCAGAACCTGCAGGCCAGGGATTTCATTCATGGATTGATCAGCGAGATTTCAGAGAGCCCTTCTTTTCTACCGCAAAACCGTTACGCACAGATATCGGATTCCAGCCTGAAACTGCTTGAGGTTGTGAATGATTTATCAGGGAACAGGGTGATCCAGGCCAAGGAAGCAATCAATGAAATTGAGCAGGCACTCTCAGATACTCATCCCAGGCAGCCGGAGGCAGGCTATGAGATACGGCTTGATCCTGCAACAGGAAATGACCGCGACATACAGATATATGTCTCAGGCCGTGGACTGCAAAGGTCCGACAGCTGCGGCAGATTCGATGCCAAATCCGGAAACATCATCGCCTCCTGTCGCAGATCCATTGATCCTGTTTTCATCCATTTCAGGGGTACTGAGACAGTCAGGGAGAGACTGGAAGCCAGGATAACTCTCGGCCCTGACAGCACTGCGAAAGCCATCCTCTTCGCATCTCCTCTCTTCTGGGAAGCGGATGAAGCCGCCAAGCAGCAGGCCCTGCTGGAAATGCGCTCCTATCCGGAATACAGTGAACTTGTGGAGCTGATCTCAAAAACCGCAAATGCCGGAGAATTGCCGCTCAATCCTTCACAGGAGGCAATTTACCGCAAGGCAGGGGAAACAGCAGAGCGCTTTTTCAAGTTTCTTAACATCCAGTCAGAGCAGCGCAGCCAGGGCAGCGTGACATTCAAAAAGACAGGCACAGATAAAGGAAGCTTCTCCAATGACACATTCATTTATTACAAAGCCAGATCTGAAGACGGCAGCGCTATTTTCAAGGAAGGAAATCCATTCAGCGGCACATGGATGTTTCTGACCGGGAAATACAAGTGGTTCAGGTGGACTACTGTCGCGGACGTGATCAATAATCTCTGGACCTGGGATTTAAGCCTTGTTTCAAAACCCATAGTTTCAGACACAGTATTTGAAGAAAACGCTGTTTCAGGGAAAATCATTGTGGAAAAAGATATTTATTTCAATTCCGCGAAAGCGGTTCTCGTGCTTCTGGATGTGGTGGCGCAAATCGACATCTGCAAACGGATGGCTGAAAAGAAGGATGTGGCTTATAAAATCTTCAATGTAGCCAACCGCCTGTTCAATGACCCGGCATTCAGAAAACTCAGCTCTGCATTGAAAGACAGCGAGCTTTCCGCTGAGCAGAAGCTGCAGGCGCTCACTGATTTCATCTACCAGTCAGGATCAGGCACAATTTGCAATATACTGAAGGATTTTCTGAAAACCGTGGGCTCTGAAATCGCCTCTGAAGCTTTGCAGGAGCTTCTGAAGGGCGGGCTGATGGAGCGGATCATGAAAGACCTGCTGACAGGCTGGGTGTCTTATTCAGTCAAGATCGCCAATGAGACAGTCCCCTTCTTCTATGACCTGTCTTCAGGCGAGGATCAGTATACCTTTTCTTATTGACAGGCCGCTTTTTAAAATATCACTGGTCAACATGATACAATTAATTAGTCTGCCAAATTTTCATCGTTTGGAAATGTTGGAGGTAAAATGAAATACTTTGGCCTGAAACTGCTGCTTATCTGCCTGCTGCTTCCCGTATTTCAGAATCATGCCGAGGATGCTGTCAAACTGCTCAAACCAACCAGCGAAGTTTCACTGTCACCGTCGTATGGAGACACGCTTGTTCAGCAGTGCAGAGTCAATCCCGAGACATTCAATCCTTTGTTTGTGAATTCTGCCGCTGATTCCGAAATCCTGGGTCTGATTTTCGAATCCCTGACCCAGGTCAATGCTGATCTGACATTGTCTCCCTGCCTGGCTGATTCTTGGGAAGTTTCCAGAGACAACAAAAGGATCACCTATTACCTGAAAAAAAACGTGAAATGGCACGACGGAGTGAACTTTACAGCAGAGGATGTCAGATTCACTTTTGAAAAGATCATGGATCCTGTGGTCGGAAGCAATCTGCAATGTTTTTTTGTGGATGCAAGCACAGTCGAAATCATCAACACTTACGAAGTGAGCATACTGATGAAAAAGCCTACCCCTGATCTCCCGGTGATCACCAGCACCGGGATAATACCGAAGCATATTTTTGAGCGGGAAAATCTGGCGACTTCCGAATACAGCAAGCACCCCATCGGAACAGGCCCGTTCAAATTTTTCGAATACAAGCAGGGCGAACAGGTAGTTCTGGCTGCAAATCAGGATTATTTCGGTGAAAGGCCGTATCTGAATCGGGTGATCTTCAAAATCATTCCTGACACCTCAGCATCCCTTCTTTCCCTGTTGAGAGGCGAACTGGATCTGATGCTGCTCAATCCCGACTACTATACAAAACAAGCCAATTCCAAGGAATTCCACGACAAGTTCAACATATACACCTGTCCGTCATATGTTTCAGGCGCAGTCGCTTTCAACCTGGATGATCCGATACTGAAAGACAGGAATATCCGCAGGGCTCTCACAATCGCCATCAACAGGCAGAGCATAATCGACAATGTGTACTATGGCTTCGGAAAGACAGTTGCCACTGACGTTCTTCCGACATGCTGGGCGTTCGACAGCTCGGTTCCCCAATATCCCTATGACCCTGAACAGGCCAAAAAAATCCTCTCAGATGCCGGATGGAAAGACATGGATCAGGACGGAATCCTGGAGCGGAATGGAGAGAAATTCACTCTGGAATTCAGCACCTCCAAAGGCGACAAGCTCCTGGCTGACATCATCAGGGATTCCTGGAAAGCCATAGGGATTAATGTGAAGAGCCAGCTGCTGGACTGGGGGAAATTTGTAGAACAATTGACTCATCATAAATTCCAGGCCACGATCATGTGCTGGCAGCAGAGCAGCGCGCTGTACGATCCCTTCGGATTATGGCATTCTTCGCAGATACCGGATGAAAAGAACGGATATTCGGGTGCCAATGTGATTTCCTACCGCAACCCTGAAATCGACAGATTGTGCGAACTGAGCCGCAGCACATTTGACAGGGAAAAACTGAAGGAAATCTATTTCAAGATGCAGGCCATCATCCATGAAGATCAGCCTTATGTTTTTCTCTATACCACTGATTTCATCTATGCGGTAAGCAAACGCTTCCACGGCATAAAACCCGCTAATGCCGGCATTTTCTACAATTTCCCATACTGGTACGTGCCTGAGGGATTGCAGAAGTATAAATAATCCAGGTTTTCACTTGCTGATCAGTTCCCTGTAAGTAGCGCTTTTATCGATCAGTTCGGCATGGGTGCCGATGGCTTCGATGCGGCCGTCGGCCAGCACTATGATCCTGTCGGCTTTCTGGGCAGTGGAAAGCCTGTGAGTGACTATCAGGGACGTGATTCCAGGAAATTCGCCCTCCACTTCCTGCCAGAAATTCTGCTCATTTTCCGCATCAAGACTAGAGGTGACGTCATCCATCAGGAAAAGCTCAGGCTTTCCAGCCAGGGCTCTGGCAATGGAAATGCGTTGGCGCTGTCCGCCGGAAAGCGTGATGCCGCGCTGCCCGATTTTTTCAGCATAGCCTGCCGGGAATTTTTTAATATCTTCTTCGAGCTGGGCAGTTTTAGCGCAATGGCTGATCCAGTCTTCCCCGTAATCCCTCCAGAAATCGATGTTTGTTTTCACGCTTTCAGAGAAAATGTTGGGTTCCTGCTGCACATAACCGATTTTCTGCCTGAATGCCTCTTTGTCCAGACTGGTCAGAGGTACGCTGTTGATCAGAATTGAGCCTGAGTCCTGCAGCAGGAATCCTGAGACAAGATTCAGAATCGTAGTCTTTCCCGAACCGATTTTGCCGACTATCGCCACTTTCTCGCCCTTTTGCAGTGTGAAACTGATCTGTTTCATCCCGAAACCCGGTTTTGATTTGATTTCAGGCTTAGGCTGCGTTTCATCCGTATTTTCCTGAATCCGTGCCGGATAGGTGAAGCTGATATTCCTGAATTCCAGAGTTTCGATGCCGCCTGTTTTCTGATCTCCACTCTGATAATCGGGATGATCAGCTTCGAATTCTTCCATCTCTTCGAGCCTGTCTATGGCCACGAAAGACTGGGAGGCTGTCACGAACATTCTGGGCAGGTCCAGCAGGGGCCAGATGATCATCCCCAGATAGGTATAAAAGGCATAGTAATCACCGATCGTGATTTCCCCCCTGATTGCCATCATTCCGCCCAGGAGGAGCACTACGACCTGGCCCAGGTAATTAATGAACTCGAAGTAAACAGAGAACAGGCCGTCCATCCTCACCAGCTTCATTTCCATACCCATTCTTTTTTCCAGCAGCTCTTTGAAACCTCTGGTTTGTGTGGCTTCGGCATTGAAGGATTTGACGATCTTGATGCCTGAATAGGCGGATTCCAGGAAATCATTGGTCTGGGAGATGGCTTCCTGGTTTTTTTTGGACAGGACCTCGATTTTCTGCCTGAGCTTGACGAAGAACAGGAACATGAACGGCAGGGTGGAAGCAGAGAGAATGGCGAGCTTGACGTTCAAAAGCAGCATGCTGACAAAGCAGAAGAAGATCGTGCAGCTCGAGTTGAATCCCCGGAAAATTCCTGAACAGATGAACCAGGCTATGCCAGGCGGCCAGCATTTGATGTCATCAGTAAGCCTGGTGACTATGTCGCCTGTCCTGTATCTGAGGAAAAAGCGGTAGTTCTTTTCCAGCAGCACCTTGAAGTATCTTTCCCTGAACAGAGTTTCAAAAAAGAAGTTCATTTTGGCGCGGAAATACGGGTAAACCTGCGATATTATCAGGCCCAGGCCCAGTATCAGTATCAGGCAGATGGTCTTGTCGCGTTCTGCGAGTATGTCAGGCATCGCGATTTTTCCCTGCGAATAAAGCCCCAGGTTGACAGTCATTTTATCGATAATGTATTTGGAAAGCCTTGGATAGAGTACGCTTACGGTAGTGGATAGAACAGTGAGAAACATCATCATCAGGACCATCGGAAGATGGGGCAGATAATTTTTCCAAACCCAGCCGAAATAATACGAAAAAGGCTTTTTTAGGCTTTGCTCAGTCTGGAAAATCATGGGCTACCTTCAGCACTCAATATTTTCTGCTGCAGGCAACTGGCTACAGCCTGTATTTTTATCAGCCTGTCATAGATTCCGCCTCTGGCCAGCAGATCGTCATGACGACCCTGTTCCACGATTTCTCCATTTTCAAAAACCAGGATCTTGTCTGCGTTTCTGATGGTGGACAATCTGTGGGCTATGATGATCGCAGTGCGGCCTTCCATCAGTTTTTTAAGCGATTCCTGGAGCCTGTGCTCTGTGATCACGTCCACAGAAGAGGTGGCTTCGTCCAGGATCAGGATTTCAGGATCTTTGATCAGAGCCCGGGTGAAGGAAAGGAGCTGCCGCTCGCCCAATGACAGGTTCCCTCCCCGTTCAGATAACACTGTGTTGTAGCCGTCTGGCTTCCTGGCGATGAACTCATGGGCTCCGAGAAGCCTGGCCGCCTCAATGACTCTCTCGTCAGAAAGCGAGGTATCGCTGAATTTGAGGTTTTCCATGATAGTGCCCGGGAAAAGATAGATTTCCTGAAGCACCAGGCTGATGTCGCGGCGCAAGTCAGAGAGACGGTAACTTCTGATGTCCCTGCCGTCGATAGTGATGCGGCCTGACTGTGGATCATAGAAACGCAGCAGCAGGTTGGTGCAGGTGGTTTTGCCTGAGCCTGAGGCTCCCACGATCGCCAGATGTTCGCCTTTTTTTACTTCGAAACTGACATTTTTCAGTACAGGTTCCAAGGCATATGAAAATGAAATGTTTTCAAAATTTATGGAGCCGCTGAATCTGACTTTTTCTTCTGTCTGAATGTTATCAAGCACCTCAGACCTGGTGTCGAAAAGCTCGAAAATCCGGTTGCCTGAAGCCACGCTGCTCTGGAGCTGTGAAAATGTCTGCAACAGGCCAAGCAGAGGATAAAAAAACTGGCGGGTCAGTTCGAAATACATCACCATTGTGCCTATGCTCATTTGATTCTGGAAGATTTTTCCGCAGCTGTAGATGAAAAGCCAGATGAAGACCAGTACTTCGGAAATAAAGGAAAATGCTGACCAGAAAATGCAGGTGTCCACGAAATTGGCCTTCATTTCCAGCCTGACTTTTTCGTTCTGATAAAACAGCAGCATTTTGCAGGCAGCCTGTTTGATCGAATAAAGCTGGATCAGAGGCACGCCCTGGACATACTCGGCAATGTATCCGGTGAGCTCCGCGTTCTTTTCCCTGATCAAAGTGTATTGCTTGAAAATGAAAGCCAGGTAGAAATGAAAGCAGAATAAAAGTATGGGCGAGAGGATCACCAGCCAGATCCCGAAACCAGGCTGTTCGCGCAGAATGATGGCCAGGATTCCGATCAGCATGAATGAGGTGGTCAGCAGTGCCATGGTCATCTGGGTGAATACGTCTTTCAGCTTGTCTGTATCCGACTCTGTGCGTGAGAGAAGCTTGCCAGGCTGATTCTTGTCGAAAAAGCTCATGCCCTGGGAGAGCACATGGCTGAAAACCCTGGATTTCAGCTCTCTGATGATCTCCATGCCTGCCCTGGAAAGGATCAGGGTCTGGAGATATCCGAAAGCTGCTCCTACAATCAGGCAGAGCACGAACAGCAGCCCTGCGTTCAAGGCCATCTGGAGATCCTTGTGCGGGATGGCCTTGTCTATGATGTAGCGCAGGATCATGGGGCGGCAGAGCTGCACGCAGGTGATCACGATCACTGTGATAAAAGAAAGAATCAGCCGCTTTTTCTGCAGGCCGAAATAGGGCAGCAGTCGCTTCAAAAAAGGAATGCTTTTACCGTCCATTAACGGACAGTTTATTTTGCCTGAGCCGGATTTGCAATCATGCAGAGACCGGGGTCACAAAGATCGGGGTCTGGTTGTGCCATCATGTCTTACCCTGACCACAACCTGACCCCGTTGGAAGGCTTACAGAAAGCAGTATGAAAGAGGACAATATCATCCCTTATTAGCCTGCTTCGTTTTACTATCCTACAATCACTCCTAACTTCACATGGCTCAAATACCCGCAGGATGAAAATGGTATGGACTAACTGCTTCAATTGAATTACCTGCCAGATCTTTAACATCTGTGGTGATCGTGGCGAAATGACAGCCATATCCCCAATCGCTGGAGGGTGTAAAGTACGCTTTTTTGTTCACCGCATCGTAAGTTACTACGCCGTCAACTGGAGTTGAAAACTCATCCACTGTAAAGGTTGTTTCGTTGATAGTTGATTCATCCATCGCTTCGCTGAAGGTCGCGGTTAATGGGTTCCTGCCACCGTATCCGGAATATGTGAAACTTACAGTTGGTGGAGTGACATCTGTCTGTGTTGTAAAAGTCCAGGTTGATTCGCTGGCCAATGGAATTGCTGCCAGGTCTTTGGCAGCTGTGGTGACTCTGGCAACATACACCGAGTTGGCTGTCAGGTTGGCTGAAGGCGTGAAGGTTGCGGTTCTGGTGGCAAAATCGTAAGTTACTGTGCCCGAAACTGTCCCACCACCGCCTGGAACAGGTCCGCCTGGAAGCACATGGTCCAGGGTCAAAGTAAAAGTACCTGAAGCTGTGACTGAGGACGTGTCCATCGCCTCGCTGAAGATCGCTTTAATGGTCGAACTTATAGCAATTTCAGTGGAATTGTTGCCAGGGGCAGTGGAAATCACGGCAGGAGCTATGGTGTCTGTTGTAAAGTTCCAGGACACTTCACCCGTGAGAGAATTTCCTGCCAGATCCTTGGCAGCAGTGCTGATCGTGACTCCATAAACTTTGCGGCCTGTCAGGCTGGCAGCAGGTGTGAAGGTCGCAGTCCTGGTATCCGCATCATAAGTTACTGTACCATCAACCTGAACTGGGTATGGAATTACTCCAGGAACCGGACCACCTGCAGCCGGGCCAGTCATCATCACAACAAAGGTGCCAGTGTTGGTGATCGTGTCTGCATCCATAGCCTCGCTGAAGATGGCTTTGATCGTCGAACTTACTGCAACTTCAGTGGAACTGTTGACAGGGTCTGTAACGCTCACAGTTGGCGGGATTGTGTCATTGCCTACAAAGTGCCAGACAAAGTCACTTGCCAATCCGTTGCCTGCCAGATCCCTGGCGCTGGTGGTTACAGTGGCAGTATAGGTCCAGTAATGCTTCAAACCGGCGGTTGGCTTTAAGGTGGCTGTCCTGGTTTCCGCATTATATGTTACTGTGCAGGGAAGCGGAGTATCAGAATAATCCTTCACGACAAAGGTGTCAGAGGTGATCGTGTCCGGGTCCATCGCTTCGCTGAAAGTGGCTGTCGGCCAGGTAGCCAAGGGTACATATGCGTTATTTTCAGGGGAACTGGAAGTTACAGTGGGTTTAACCGTATCTCCAACTGTAAAACTCCAGGTGACGCTGCCGGCCAAATTATACCCTGCCAGGTCTTTGGCAGTTGTATTGATCTTGGCTGCATAAACTTTGCCTTTAGACAGACTGGCAGCAGGTGTAAAAGTCGCGGTCCTGGTAGCTGAATCGCAGGTCACTGTACCGTCAACCGGTATGGGGTAGGGAGTTGTTCCAGGAACCGGACCTCCTGAGGCTGGACCTGTAATCATCACCACAAATGTACCTGAGGTTGTGATTGAGTCAGTATCCATAGCTTCGCTGAAGATGGCTTTGATCGTCGAACTTACAGCGACCTCAGTGGAATTATTAACTGGGACAGTGGAAATCACTGTAGGCGCTATGCTGTCAGTTGTAAAGCTCCAGGACACTTCACTCGTGAGAGGATTTCCTGCCAGATCTTTGGCTGTAGTGACTTTCGCAGTATAGGTGGTGTTTGCAGCCAGCTTGTTCGTAGGAGTGAAGGTCGCAGTATGGGTTCCGCTATCGAAAGACACTGTTCCATCTGCTGCAGCATCCCCGGCTTTCACGGTAAAGGCGCCTGCAGCCTTGATTGCCGTCTCGTCTATTTCTTCATTGAATACAGCCTGAACTGTAGAATTCACAGCCACTTCAGTGGAATTGTCGGCAGGGACTTTGACGGTCACATAGGGCGAAGGCCCTGTGGTGAAGTACCAGGTATAGTCTTTGGCCAGAGGGTTTCCTGCCGGATCTTCAGCTGCAGTGGTTATTGTCGCAGAATATGGAGCGTCAGGATACAGGAAAGGGGAATCCGGGGTGAAGACAGCTGTTCTGGTAACAGCTTCATAAGTCACAGTGCCGCTGACTGATGAATATTTACCCGGAACCGGACCGCCTGGAATCGGAGCGTTCATCCTCACGAAAAAGGTACTTCCGGTGATTGAAGACGCTTCCATTGTCTCGCTGAAATACGCTTTGATCTGGGTCACTCCCTCAGCCACTCCAAAGGCTCCGTCGTCAGGAGTTGTGGAGGTCACTTCAGGCAGAGGGCCTGTGGCAAAGTCCCAGGAATTTCCTATGATACTCAATGGATTTCCTGCCAGGTCTTTGACACCTTCATTGATCCTGAAATTATATCTGGTATTGGCCGTGAGAGGAGCTGTGGGAGTAAAGGTTGCTGTATGTGTCCCAACATCACTGTAAGTCACAGTACCTTCAACAGTTGTTCCGCCGGATTCCGTCACTACTGTCAGGGTTGTGGCAGGGGAAACGATAGTAGAAGCTCTCAATGCCTCGCTGAAATCAACTGTGAATGCCGCGTCGAGTGCAACGCCAGTAGCGCTTGCTGCAGGGGTAGTGCCGTTCACTGTGGGATTGACATTGTCGGCTGTTGTGGAAAAGCTCCAGGTCTCCGGAACTGTCATCGCATTGCCTGTTTTGTCTTTGGCACCTGTGATGGTGACAGAATAGTTATAACCGGCTGTTAGATTGGAAGTCGGGGTAAAGGTTGTGGTCCTGGTGGAATTGTCATAAGTCACTGTGCCGTCGATCCCTGTTTCAGTATCGCCTTGAGCAGGCCCGCCTGGCAGGGGGGCATTCCGCATCACGACAATAGCGTCTGATGCAGTGATCGAGGCAGCTTCCATCGTCTCGTCGAAGATGGCTGTAATTACCGAGTCCAGCAGGACGTCTGTGGCATCAGTATCCGGCACATGGGAAGAAACATAGGGTGGGTAGGTATCGATGGTTTTATAGTTCCAGCTGACTTCTTTGGTCATTGCATTGCCTGCCACATCTTTGGCAGCTGTAGTGATCGTGACCGCATAATCAGTGTATCCCGACATGTCTGCTGCAGGAGTAAAGGTTGCTGTCCTGGTTTCTGAATTGTATGTTACTGAACCCTCAACCGTTGAGGGTATTGGTCTGGCTGGAACTGGACCGCTTGTATACCAAGGGTTTTTGATCACAAAAAAAGTGCCAGGGGTGGTTAGCGAGGTCTCGTTCATGGCTTCGCTGAATGTGGCTGTAATAACTGATTTGGCAGCCACGTCAACAGCATCTGCAGCAGGAACATGGGAAATGACATAGGGTATGCTGGTATCGATAGTTGTAAAGCTCCAGCTGACTTCACTGGCCACTGCATTGCCTGCCAGGTCTTTGGCTCCTGTGCTGATCGCAACGTCATAGACAGTGCTGCCTGTCAGGATGGTTCCTGGAGTGAAGATCGCGACACGAGTGTCTGCATTGTATGCTACTGCACCTGTGACTGCAGCTCCTCCATGCACTT
>JAQTZZ010000065.1 GCA_028687545.1 Candidatus Wallbacteria bacterium | reverse complement strand
CTGAATGAAAAATCAGCCCGCAGGTGTTTATCTCAGGTCCCAGCGCATTCAACTGCTGGTTCCTGTATCCGACATACGCTTCGCCGGTATATGAATTGTCATGCACCAGAAGTTTCAGGCCTGACACACACAGATCAGAGCTGTCCAGGGTAAAATCGAACAGATCAGCCCGCCATCTTTCCCCGCCAAGCTCCCAGTAAATGTACTCAGGAAAAAAATTCTCGAATTGCCGGCTGAGTCCTGAATCATAATTCAACCTGAACTTCAGGGTAGATCCGGAATTTTCTTCACGGATTTCTCCGGAAAGAGCCCCGCCTGGACTGCATCTGGACCTGAAATTTTTCCGCAACTGGGAACCTGAGTAATTTCTGGATTCCAGCGCTGATTCAAGGACAAATCCTGGAACTGATTCAGGTTTTTTTTCATCTGAAATTTCAGATATTCCTGCTCCAGGTCTGACAGATCCATCTGGTAAACTGCGGCTTTTACACGCAACTGCGGCAGCAGCTCACCAAACAGGAGAAAGAAATCTATCTTCTCATCTCTGTTCAGTTGTGCGAGAAAAATCAGTGGGTTATCCGTTTTTTGAAAAAAAAGCTTGAGAAAATAAAAAGCCATCTCATCTCTGGACAGATCTGCAGAAGGCAGAGGGGTAATTCGGGGATCAATCTCCCTGCTGAACTGATTCAATCTGCGCAGCAGAAATTCATCGTCTGCAAAAAGGCAGACCGCGAAAAACAGCCAAAACAAAATAAAATGAGCCTGAAATCGCTTCATCAGAAAATTATTCGGCAGAATCCGGTATAAATTTAGTCCAATTTAAATCCAAAATCACTTGAAATTGGACTAAAAATAGTCTAAAATGAATTATGCGTGATCAAAACCTGCTTCAAATCGTTAATAAACTGGTCTCAAAAGCAACTTCCCTGAAGTGCCGGAAAATTGTCTTCACAATAATATCCGAACTTGACAGGAATCCTGAAATCAAGGTAATCAGGGGTTTAAGAGGAGTGGGAAAAACTACCGTCCTGCTTCAGATTTTAAACAGCTTCAGAAATAATGGTTTCTATTTTTCGGCAGACTGGCCGCAGGTCAGAAGCACGAGTTTATACGATTTCATCGTGGAACTGCTGAAAGATGGCTTTAAAATGATCTGTGTGGATGAGATTCATACCTATCCGAACTGGGAGCAGGATTTGAAAGCTGTGTCCGACCAGTTTTCCGGAGTCATTCTTCTGGTTTCGGGCAGCGCTCCCGCTGTTTTTTCCGGTGACCGCCGGGAAAAAATATACGAGCTTGAACCCATGGATTTTTCCGAATATCTTCTGATCAAAAAAGAGATAGTTCTAAATGCCGGAGACAGCTGGAATACAGCCCATGAATCCGCTGAAATCACTGCAAATCATTTCCCTGAAATCAGCGGATGGTTTTCTGATTATTACCATTCCGGTGCTTTCCCGATTTCCCTGGAACAATCTGCGGAAGATACATTGAATTCCATCTTTACAGGTATTCAGCAATCCCTCTGGAAAGATGCTGCCTCATTCCTGAAAATATCCTCAAGAAAAATCCTGGCCATGGAAAAGCTTCTTTATTTCCTGGCAACCTCGCATCCCGGCGAGTTCAGCATCACTTCGATCTGCGGAACCCTGGAATTGTCCAAATCGTCTGTCTATGAAATCGTCTCCGCCATGGAACGGATGAAGCTGATCAGAGTGATCAAGCCATATGCCTCAGGCGGAAAACTTGTCAGGGGAGAACCAAAAATCCTTTTCACGCACCCGAATCTGAGAGTCGCCATTTGTCACAAACTGGGATTTGAGGCCAAGATCGGCAGCATCCGTGAAGAACTTGCCCTTTTTGCGTTCAAACAGCGGGGATTCAGTTTTTACACGGTAAAAGGCCTGAAAAAAAGCCCGGATTATCTTTTGAAAAAAGGAAAAGATGTCCTTTATGTTGAGATCGGTGGAGAAAATAAAAACAGGAAACAATTGAAAAGCTTGAAAAACAGCATCCTGATACAGGAAAACCAGTTGACTGCATTGGCTCTGAATAACGGGCAATAATTTACCGACAGATGGCTTTCCTGGTTAAAAGGGGTCAGGTAATCGATCAATTCAGACTATTACATGACACCGCTTTTATGCAATGTGTAGGTCTGACGCTGACACTTCCTCTTGACCCCCTAAGCGAAATGATGATTGAATGGAAAGCTAGGACAATAGAACAAGCAATGAAAATGCATAATCCTTATCCAATATTCCGAAACAAGATAAATTCTTTCAGTTCAAAATGGCCTGATTCAGAAGAGTTAATAGAATGGGTGAAAATTGGCTTAGAGAAAGAGGTTTAATAAAATGAACTGGTTCAGCTAACAAAATCTATGAAAAAAATTAGAACTGGGGACATATTTTATTTCCAACTTAAGCAGAAACCTGACTTGTATTGGTTTGGGCGAGTTGTTAATAACAATGCTAAAATCATGAACTATAGTGGCATTACAATGGTTTATATTTATTCTCAACCCAGCAGATCAGCTGATAAATTACCAGAGTTAAAACCAGATAAATTATTAATTCCTCCACAATTCATTAATAGAATAGGTTGGTCAAAAGGATATTTTGTAACAATACTAAATAAACCAATTGAATCTAACGACTTGTTGCCTGTTAACTGTTTCTTTAATTCAATAACAAAAAAAAATTTCGATGATAACGGAAAAGAAGTAAATGATCCAAAACCACCTTTTGGTTTTCAATCCATAGGAAATTATAGAACAATTGAAGATGATGTTTGCGAAGCTTTAGGAATACCTTTGAGCGATGAACCCTAAAAAATAGTGTGTTAAAAATTAACTCCTGCTTGGTTTCTTGCGATTTTGCTTATAGTTCACAGATTTTCTTTCAGTCTGGAAGTTCACTTATAAAAAATGGTTATTCCAATTTTTTCTGGCATCAAAAGTACTACTTCAATGCAGCACAGATTTATTACCGTACTCCTCAAATCTCCAAAGCAGAAAAATCTGTTCGAGCTTCCGATTCCCGTTAACCAACACAATATCAAGCGTTTCAACATTGACAAAGTAATAGGTCGGGAACCAGTGTCAGACCTATACATTGCACAATAACGATAAAAATCTTTAAAACTTATTTTTCAGCATTCAGTATCAGTTTCAGCACTTTTTTTATCAGGGGAATGTTTTTGTTGAAATGCCCGATGACCTCGAAGCGGAAATTGAGGTATCTGTGAGCCAGACGATTTCTGTGTGAAGCAAAGCGCGAGAGGATTTCGGTTTCTTCAGGGGTTAGCTTCAACAGGCTGCCGGCTTTGGAAAGAGCGTCTGCATAACTGTCCGCCTGAATCTCGGCTTCTGACAATAATGCACCTGCCAGTTCGATCAGCGCTGTGATTGCATTTTCCACTGTGCGGTCGGCAAGTTTCTGCAGTTTGCGATCCGCATGATATTGTTCTTTTGTGATCCCGGCATAATCAGCTTCGAATTCAGCCATTTCCAGAGCGATGAAATTGATGGTCTCAATAATCCTTCCCCTGGCATAATGAAAATCAGCCATGTTTCCAGCCTTCAATTTTTTTGGCAGCCAGATCAGCCTGCCAGCTTGTTCCGAAAAGCTCCCAGTCTTCCTTCAGTCCGAGCGCCTCGTTTTTTAAATCCACGAGTCTCGTGAAATCTCTGAAATAAACCGGAATCCCGTGCACGACTGCATTGAAAAAAAGCAGCGGTCTGACTTTTTCCCGATCAAGAACAAGAATTTCAGTATCACGCTTGAGAATGATTGTGAGCTCAGTTTCCAGTCCTGACACAAGATCAAATGCATCCCGGCCACTTACAGAATCAAACAAAATCGCGACATCGATGTCTGATTCGTCTTTAAGCATGCCTGCTGCAGCCGATCCATAGAGAAATGCCATTCCGATTCCATATCTTTCGGCGTGTTTGGCGAAAAAAAATCTGAGTCTGGAAGCGGTATCCATGAAACAATCCTATGATGAGTGCATGCTTTTGTCAAACAGGGCAACCCCGTGTCAGACCTACACATTGCACTTGATTTGACTACCTGTTTTCGTTAAAATCATCTGAAAGGTTAGAAGACAAAGAATACGATCATACGTTAGCTGAGATACAGAAAGGATTGAATTTGTGCAATCAGGTCTGACACCTAAAGGCTTTACCCTGGCCGGAATCTGTGTGGCAATCCTGATTGTAGGCATCAGCGCCAGAGCGGCATTCCCGGTTTACGGTATGATTGCAAAAAATCAGAAAGAGGAAGAACTGAAATTCATGCTCAGGCAGTTCTCCAGGGCGATTTTCCTCTACCTGGAACAGAACAAAAAAAATCCTGGAACTCTGGATGAACTATTTAAAGCCAGGCTGCTGCGTCAGAAATATGTAAATCCGTTCCTGCAGGTCAAGGATCCCAAAGAACTCAAGGGTTTCGAAGGATTCAGGAGTATCATGAATTCCAAGAACCTGATTGAGAATGTCAGTCCGTCCCTGGACAAGAAACCTGGATTTCCTGATTTCGAGAAGTACAATTCCTGGTATTACAAGGCTACCCGGAAAAATTCCATCATCTGCTACACTTTTCATGGAAGCATTGCTGATGATAACAGAACCGGCACTGCTGAAATCACAATTGAAACCGGCACTACGTTTTAAAGTTGAACATTTGGGGAATTGTGTAAAATTTATAACCCAGGGTTTTCAACCCCTCTATGATTGACGGCAGGGCCTGGACAGTATTCAGCGTACGCCTGTCTGAACTGTGCATCAGGATTATTGCTCCTTTGTGCATATACCTGTCAACTCTGCTCTTGATATTGGCGATACTGTTACGCTGTGAATCCCAGTCAAAGGTGTCTACAGACCAGCCGATAATTCTATAGCCTTTCCGGCCTAAAAAATCTATCTCCCTGTCTGTGATTGCTCCAAAAGGAGGACGGATAAAATCCGGTCTGGATCCGAGAATGTTCAAAGCCAGGTCCTGCCATTTCCGGATATTTTTCAGGGCCAGTTCAGGGGAAACTTTTCTCAAATCAAGATGATTGAAGGTATGACAGCCTATTGAATGTCCTTCTCCCGCGATCTGTTTCACGATTTCCCCATTGCCGACCATGTTCTCTCCGATCAGGAAAAAAGTAGCCCTGACATCGTACTTCTTCAGGATTTTCAAAATCTCAGGTGTGCAGACGCGGTCCGGTCCATCGTCAAATGTCAGGGCTACAACCTTTTCCACTGTATCCAGGCCTATGTAAAAAACTCCGGCATATTTTTTCGACTGGAGATAGATGTCTGTCTTGAAGCCCTTAATGGATATGCCGGGCAAACGTTGCCTGAGGGAGGGCAATTTTTCCGATTTCAGTGCAGTTTCCAGAGGGAATTCCTCTTCACTTACCCAGCCGGGTTCTGAATCACGGACAGGTTCACTGACTGAGCAATCGGTCCAGGAAAATGGAATTTCACAGTTGCCGGCTTTGGCAGAAAGGGACAGAGCCAGAAATACCACAGACAGGATGGCGAATTTGATCATGGATGGATTATTTTCTGACTTTGGATAAGGCTACTCTGTATTTATCGTAAATCAGCCTTCTGGTGGAATCGTCAACTTTATAAACCTGCAGGACGCGGAAGGACCTGATTCCGTGTTTTCCCATGAAATTGATACCCTCGCTGTTTCCTACATATAGATCGATCCGGCATTGACCGGATCCGCGGAAAGCAGCACCTGTGTCATGGGCGAACCAGAATCCGTCATGAGTGGAACCGTCCGGAAGCTTCAGCCCTCTGGTGCGTGGAATGTAATAAACGCTTCCCAGAGGCATTTTCTCGGGATCTACAGCCAGGGTATGAAATGGGATTACTGGATTGCCGCTGGAAGTGATACCCAGACAGTTTTTAGGCAGCACATGGAACTGATTCTTGCCGACGATGCTCACTGCGCGTCCGTCTTCCAGGATCCCTGAACCCTGCCTGCAGAGGGCACGGTAAAAATTGTCTTTGCAGACTGAGATCGTACGATTCTGCTTGTCTACAATTTCCTGGATGCGGTAATCGTCGAAATGACGCTCTTCTACGGTATGATATAAAGTAGGGATCTGGCCATGGATCTTGATAAATCTGGATAGATTTGCATAGAGAGGATTGGAAGACTCTTTTGCTGGAAGGACGGGCATCCGTCTGGTCACATGGATTACAATAGGTGCAGCAGACTGGCAGGGAGCCATAGAAGCAGCAGCGACCGGATGTTCCTGCGCAGGTTTTTTCTCCATTCCCTGTGTTCTCACTTTAATGATCAGAGGTTCCGCTGCAACAGGCAGGGACAGAACCAATGCGGCGATAATCAGTGAAAGAAAACTTTTCATCAGCTCTCCACTGCTGGTTTCCACAAAATGCCAACAGTTAAGTATAACCTGAAATAATTCATTTTCAAATCAAAATTCAATCTCAGTTTCCAGGTTAATATTTTCTATCGGCCGTCTTTGGAATCCGTGTAGGGGAAATGCTCGCCGTTGCCCGTTCTCCAGGGCGTGGATGTAAAATCCACCCTCTGTTGGGCATTTTCATGGTAGTTCGGGCACCCGCGAGGAGTGCCCCTACGATATTTTTTCCGATTGCATGCGCTGGTCAAATATGAAATAATTATAGAATCGGAATTCTGGAGGAGATATGAAACCAATCACAGTCGCAGTAATTGGTGGAACAGGCATCTATAACCTGGACAACCTGAAGATAATCAAGGAAAAAAGAGTCAGGACGCCTTTCGGCAACCCTTCTGATGCAATCATCATCGGAGAAATCGATGGCAGAGCAGTAGCTTTCCTGCCCCGTCATGGACGCGGACACTGCATTTCACCGACTGAGCTCAACAATCGAGCCAATATCTATGCCCTGAAATCACTTGGGGTCTCCAAGGTGATCAGCATCAGCGCAGTGGGATCGCTAAGAGAAGAGATCAAACCCGGCCACTTCGTGATCCCTGATCAGCTTTTTGACCACACTAAATACAGACCCTGCTCGTTCTTCGGAGATGGAGCAGTAGGGCATATCGGATTTGCGGACCCCTTCTGCCCTTCTCTCTCGACCCTGACCGGCAAACACGCGAAATCCCTTAAAATAAATACCCACCTCGGAGGCACCTATGTCTGCATCGAGGGGCCTCAGTTCTCGACCAGGGCCGAGTCCCATTTTTTCAGATCCCTCAAGGCATCAGTGATCGGGATGACAGCTCTGCCGGAAGCCAAGCTGGCGAGAGAAGCTGAACTCTGCTATGTAACCATCGCCCTTGCCACTGATTATGATGTCTGGAAGGGTGAAACAGTGAGTGTGGAAATGGTTCTCGACACCCTTAAAAAGAATTCGGAAAATGTGAAAAAGTTGATGACGCGCTTGCTCACAGACCCTGCCACTTTTTCCGAAAAAGATCACCCCTGTCAGCATAGTCTTGAAAACGCGATCATGACCAGCCCGGACAAAATCCCGCAGAAAACAAAGCAAAAACTCAAACTCTTGATAGGGAGGTATGTAAAAAAATGAAAAAATTCATCTCTATCCTGTTACTCTTCCTTTCCCTGACCCTGCATGCAGAAACATTTTACATCTGCCATCTCAATGACTTCCATGGTTATCTCTATCAAGGCGACAATTGCCAGATAGCCAAAATTGAGACCCTGTTCAAGGGAATCAGCCTGCGGCACTGTCCCTGCCTTTTCTTTGACTCAGGCGATTTTCTGTCAGGCTCTGTCTATGCCAATTACTTTCAGGGTGAGTCCGTAGCCAGGATCTTTGAGATGATGCCCTTTACTTTTCACACCTTCGGGAACCACGAATTCGATTACCCTTCTCCAAGGCTGAAAGAATTGTCGGAAAAGTATCATCTGCCGTTTCTGTCGACCAATGTAGTCCCAAAAGTTGATTTTCCGATCGTCAGCTCCACAATAATGACGATCGGCTACAAGAAAATCGGTATTCTGGGACTTACCACCGAGGACGCGGCCAGTCTTTCCAATCCCAAGGCCACCTGCGATTTTTCATTCCTCAAGGTGACCGCAGAAACCGCAAAAATACTCAAGGAATTCAAAAAAAAGGGGACGGATTTCATCATTGCAGTATCGCATCTCGGATTTGTTGAAGATAAAAAACTGGCTGGAAAATTCCCCCAGATCGACCTGATCCTGGGTGGACATTCCCATGATGTGATAGAAAAACCATACAGAACCGGGAACACCACGATTGTCCAGGCAGGCACTCAGGGCCAATACATCGGATTCCTGAAGATCAGCATCGAAGCGAAAAAAACTGTGACCGGAGGACTGATCGAAGTCAAGCCTTATCTGATGGACGACCCGTTCATCAAACCGATCGCTGAAGAATACCGCGCCAAGCTTAAAGCAGCTCTCGGACAGCCAATTGCCACACTCCTAGAGCCGCTTCCGGTCGATCCGGGGGTCAACCGCGGAGAAACCAAGATCGGGAATCTGCTGACTGATGCGATCCGCCTGGAAACAGGCGCAGACATAGCAATGCTGAATGCAGGTGGAATCAGGAAAAGCCTTCCCCAGGGTACAATCACAGGTGAGGACCTTTACAATACTCTGCCGTTCAATAACAGTGTGGTTTTTTATCGCCTGGACAAAAAGGAAATCACGGAAATGATCAAACATGGACTGAATGCGGCAGTCGACGAATCGATTCACGGTAGATTCGCTGTTGTCTCAGGCATTTCATACCGGGCCAGTCTGAAGAACAGTTCTGAGGGACTGATCATCGAAAGGGACGGGAAACCACTTGAAGAAGGCAGAACTTATCTGGTGGCAGTACCTGATTTCATAGCAGACGGTGGAGACGGGTACACTGTTTTCAAAGGAAAAAAACAAGTGGACAACCAGTTCAACGGGATTGAAATTCGCGAGCTGGTGCGGTCCTATCTCGTGAAGAATCCTAATCCCAAACCTGTGCTGGAAGGCAGGATCGATGTCAAAACTGATCCTCTTTGACATAGACGGAACCCTCATCGACACAGATGAAGCAGGCAGACACGCTTTTGAACTGGCATTTATGGAATGCACTCACAAGGATATGTCGCAGCTTGATTATTCTTTGTGCGGAAAAACCGATCTGCAGGTGATAGATGAACTGCTTGGGATTCTAGACATTGAAATGACTGAGGAACTGGTCGAACAGATCCTTGAGAATTACGTGAATTTTCTGCCTTATGAATTGAAAATTGCCGAAAAGCCACGGATCCTGCCAGGGGTGGCGGAAATCATCTCGGAACTTGCAGCACATGATGATCTGCACCTCGGACTGCTGACCGGAAATATCCGGGAAAGTGCCTATCTGAAACTGGATTTTTTCAAACTTGAAAGTTATTTCCCGACCGGAGCCTATGGTGATGATGCCAGAGACAGACCGAATCTCTTCCCGATCGCAGTCTCCCGCTGTGAAAAAAAATTCGGCTGCTCCTTTCCCCTTGATCAGATCTTTCTAGTGGGGGATGCTCCCGGTGATATCAACTGTGCTCATGAAAATTCAGCCAGAATCATCGCTGTGGCCTCCGGTCATACTTCTTATGAAGAGCTGGAACTTTTAAAACCTGACTATCTGCTGTCTGATTTATCCGAAATTAATGATTTCATGAATATCATCGGCGGTGGCAATGCTGAGTGAACTGCTTCTGATCTTGACCGTTCACAAACTGCCGGTAGCACTTGAGAAGGTCCTGGAACGGGTCAAGACAGAGTTTTCTCTCACCAATATCAGCCTTTATTATTTGGACAGCAAGAATTACCAGCTCTGGCAATCCTCCAGACCGATGGAGGAGAAAGCCGGAGTTTCTGCGGGCTGGCCTGGGATACCCCTGTTTTACCATCAGGCTCTGATCGGCAGGCTGGTGCTGGAGGGTGCCAGACCGGATTTCAAACTTCCTGAGGATATTCAGAATCTGATCACTTTCATGTTTTATCAAGAAGTGAGCGAGAGCTCAGCCAGATTCCAGCTTTCCAGATTAAACACTCTCTATGAAATCTCCCGCAACGCCAACAATCTGGTCGACCTGTCCGGAGGCATTTCGACCCTGATCGAAGTGGTCAGCAAATTCATCTATTTTGATATCGGGCTGCTCTATCTCTGGAATGATTCCGAAAACCTGCTGCAGCTGCATAAATCACATGGAACCAACCTGGAAAAAATCAAGATCGAGCAGAATATTAAACCTGGTGTGGGACCTCTGGGCGAAGTCGCGGAAAACCGCAAGCCTCTGCTTTTTTATGATGAAAAAGTGAAATCCTACCTCGCAATGCCGATCGAAAGCGGCGACAAGCTGCTCGGGATCCTGGCCATCGGGACTTATAGGTCCTATGCTTATAACGAGCAGGATATCATCAGTCTGAAAATCCTGTCTTCCCAGCTCGCAGGAGTTCAACAACTTCTCAACAGCATCGTGCTTGTTAAAAGTCGCGCCGATGGCATCCTCGAGTCCATGCCCGCGGGACTTCTCACAATCGACACCGATTACAGAATCAACAGCTTCAACTCTGCTGCCGCAACTTTTTTCCCGAATCTTTCTTCACAATTAATCGGGCAGGACTTCAAAGCCCTGGGAGATTCACCTGTCCTGAACCTTCTGGAAGACACATTGAAGAGCAGTAAATTCACCCAGAACTTCGAAATCGCACAGGGGAACAGCTTTTTCGAGGCCTCTTCCTTTCCTTTCAAAAACGAAAAGGGCGAACTGCTCGGAGCAGCTGTCACGCTCTCGGACAAATCCGAGATCAAGAATCTCAAGCATGAACTGGAAATCAAAGCAAGGCTGTCTCTGATCGGAGAAATGGCGGCTTCCCTGGCTCATGAAATCAGGAATCCCCTCTCCGGGATCAGAATGCTGGTGCAGGTGCTGAAACAGGATCTCGGTAATCAGCCTGAGCGCAATGAATTCATCGAAGTAATCCTGGGCGAGGTCGACCGGCTGGATTCCATCGTTTCCGGCATTCTGGAATACACGAGGCCTTCAGCTTTCAAGCAAAGCAGATTCCTGCTGATGGATCTTCTCAACACCGTTTGCCTGCTTTTAAAACCATTTCTGGAAAAATATGGAGTAGCAGTGGAGATAAATGTCGGAACCCTTGAACTTGACGCTGATTTCAATAAACTGAAGCAGGTTTTTCTGAATCTCTTGAAAAACGGTGTGCAGGCAATGGCAGGCAAAGCCACCCGCCTCTCCATAAACGGCGAGCGCAAAAACGGCCTGGTGATCATTTCGGTGAGCGACTATGGTGAAGGCATCAATCAGGAAAACCTGAAGCGCATTTTCACTCCCTTCTTCACCACCAGGGAATCAGGCAGTGGTCTTGGTCTGGCCCTAGTCAAACGGATCGTGGAAGAACATTCAGGGAAAATCGAAGTGGACTCAGTCCCGGATAGCGGGACCACATTCAGGATCATTTTGCCGGAAAAGGAGCGCAGATGAGTAAAACATACAAAATTCTGTTCGCAGACGATGAAAAAAGCGTCCGCATGGCAGCCAGGGTAGCCCTGGAAAAGGCCGGGTATGAAGTGTTGCTTGCCAAAGACGGCCGGGAAGCACTGGAACTGGTCAAGTCCAATGAAATCGCGGTTTCTGTGCTGGATATAAAAATGCCGGAAATCGATGGCCTGACTCTGCTTCAGAAGATCAAGGAAGAATTCGAGGACAGGGTGATGGTGATCATGGTTTCAGCTTACAACGATATGAGCACGACCATCAAAGCCATGAAACTTGGCGCTTACGATTTCCTGGTAAAGCCAATCGATATCGACAACCTCCTCTATATAGTGGAAAAGAGTCTGGCGACGCAGAGCCTTCTCCTTGCCACCAAGAAAACCGATAAAACCGAACGTCCGGGAATCGTGATTGAAAAGTCGGAAAAAATGCATGAGATCTACAAACTGATCGGCAGGATCTCAGATTCGGATGTCACAGTGCTTATCACTGGTGAATCAGGGGTGGGCAAGGAAGTCATAGCCAGAGCCCTCCACGACAACAGCAGCCGGTCCGAGCGATGTTTCCTGGCAGTCAACTGCACTGCGATTCCCCTGAATCTGATCGAATCAGAGCTCTTCGGACACGAAAAGGGAGCTTTCACAGGAGCCCAGGGAACAAAGATCGGCAAGTTCGAACTTGCGAACGGGGGGACCCTGCTGCTTGACGAGATTGGAGACATGGACATTGAGGTGCAGGCCAAACTGTTGAGAGTGCTCCAGGAAAGGGAGATCGTCAGGATCGGCAGCAATCAGCCGATCAAAGTCGACATCAGGATCCTGGCGGCGACTAACAAAAACCTGCTGGAAGCGATCCGCGAAGGCAAGTTCCGTGAAGACCTGTATCACAGACTCAAGGTGATTCACCTTCACATGCCACCGCTTCGGGAACGCAAGGTCGATATTCCCATCCTGGCCGATTACTTTGTTAAAAGCTATAACCTCCAGTACCAGAGCCCGGTTCAGGGTGTTTCCAAGCTGGCAGTGGATAAGCTGCTTCAATATTCCTGGCCTGGAAATATCCGTGAACTCAAGAATGTGATGGAAAGCGCTCTCGCAGTATGCCGCGACATTGAAATACTCCCTGACCACATCAATCTGCCGGTGGATCCGCTGGCGGCAGCCGGAAATATGCTTCTGAAGACAGGGGATTCTCTTGAGGAAGTGATTAGAATAGAGTGTGAAAAACTTCTGTCCGAAGAAGCCTCAGACATCTTCGATCGCATCATCGGCAGAGCAGAGTTCGCAGTTATCCGCACAGCTCTCGATAAGTTCACTGGGAACCAGGTAAAAACATCCGCCGTCCTTGGTATAAACCGCAACACCTTGAGAAGTAAGATGGAAAAGTATAAATTGTTCCCAGGTACAGAGGAGGATAGCAAATGAGCGATAATCTGGAGACATTTACGCTGCAGGATGTGGAGCGCATTACCAACATCCGGGAAACTACCCTCAGATTCTATCTTAAGAAATTTCGCAAGTATTTCGAACCGATCCATCGCGGCCCTTTCAACAGCATCGTTTTTACAGATAAAGACATCAATCTTTTCTTGAAGATCAGAACCCTCAGCAAGCAGCACAGCCTTCCGATGGGGGAAATCGAGGCGTCCCTCAAAAATGAAAACCTCCCTGCGATTTCAATTGTGAGGGACGAAAAAAATGGCATGGTGGTCAAAGAAACCGTAGACAGTCTAATCCATGCCCAGAACGACCTTAAGAAAACCCTTTGCGACAATTCAGTGGTCCTGAACGAACTCGCCATGAATCAGCAACTGATCCAGGAAAAGCAATTAAAAGTGCTTAAATTTCTCCAGGATCTGGATAAACTGCCTAAATGCCTTCACACTCTAGAAGATAAGATGGAACAACAGTCTGGACTTACCCGGGAACTTTTGGAACAGAACAGGACAATGTATTCCAAAATTGAGAATCTGGAACAGGAAAACCAGAAACTCAGGGAAACTGTCACCGGTGCCGGCAGGGGCTTCTGGGAAAGGGTCTGGGTGAGCTTCAAGTCCTGGTTCTTCGAAGAAGCCTGACTGAATATTAATCACTGGATTGATCAGATTTTAGTCATATCAATGGGTCTCTGTCCCCATTAATCAACAGTCCAACCCCTGAAAATGACCTAACCATAACCTTTGCAAGTTTTGGCATGCTCTTTGCTTGATTATTTTATTATCAATTAAGTCGGAGGATTGTCATGAAAGAAAAAGTCGGATTTGCAGCTGGTGAAATCTGGGCCGCCCTGAAAAAAGAAAATGGTGCCACCCTGAACAAGATTAAGAGCCATCTGGAAGGTAAAGGATTCTCGAGCAACGAAAGCACCATGGCCTTAGGCTGGCTTCTCCGCGAAGACAAAATCATTTTCGAGGAAGAGAAAAAGGGTAAAATGGTTAATCAGATTGTGAAGCTGAAGGCTTAAAATATTTTCGTAGCACAACCCCCAAAGAGGGTCCCCCAACCCTCAGTATTACTCCCGACCTGGCCCCATTCCCAAATGGGGCCTTTCACTATTTTCCAAAATCCTTTTTGAAATTACTCGATTTCAGTAAACTTTTTTACTACTTCGACAGAAAAAACACCAAGAAACCATGTGCCGCACCGATGATCAGTGCAAGTATTCCAAGATATTTATGAAGTTTGAACAGTTTCTTGGGGCTTTTTCTGATGTTGAGGCCTGTGATTACAGCGATCAGCATCAGCAAGGCAGTGACCAGCCCCAGCGGCTGGATCAATTTTCCGATCTGAGGTCTTTTTTTTGCGGGCTGGGTCTCTGATTGTTGAACTGAAGCCGATGCTTCAAGAGTGCTGCTCTGAAATTGAGGCAGTTTAGAGAGATACTTTTCCGGATGAGCGGTGAATTCAGCTCTGCAGATTTCGCAGCAAAGATAAACCCGCTTGCCCTGATAATCGACGAAAATGTTGGGATCTACCGGATTTCCCTCCATCACAGGGCAAAGCTTGTTGGTGATTTCATCAGCCTGAGCGGATCCAAGGGCAGGCATTAAAAATAGAAAGGTCAGCAGGATTAAAATGATTCTCATCGATTATTTCCTCCAAGTGTTATTACATGATAACACATTCCAGCAAACCCTCCCTTATAATCCGCAGTTAATCCTATAAAAGCAAGATCAGCGGTCCTTTCTTGTTCATTTTTCCCTCCTTGTCTTGTATCCTGGTTTTATCGACCGGATTCTTGACTGTTGAGGTGCCTATGATCATCAGCGCCAGCAGAAGGACAGACATTCCCGCTTTTTACGGCGACTGGTTTGTCAACCGCCTGAAGGCAGGATTCGCTCATGTCCGGAATCCGATCTCAATCCACCGGATCAGCGAAGTCAGATTGACGAGAGACTCGGTCGACTGCATCGTCTTCTGGACGAAAAATCCTCTCCCCTTTTTCAGGCATCTTGATTTCATCGAATCACTTGAAATCCCTTTTTACTTTCAGTTCACACTGACTCCATACGATTCAAAGATCGAGCGGAATCTGCCGGAAAAATCCAAACTGATTCAGGTCTTCAAAGACCTTTCAGGCCGCATCGGCCGGAAAAGAGTGATCTGGCGCTATGATCCGATTCTGGTTTCAAGAGAAATTGACGAATCATATCATGCAGAAAAATTCGAATTTCTGGCTGCGGAGCTTTCTCCTTTCACAGAGAAATGCATAATCAGTTTTATCGACCTGTATAAAAAGACTGAACGCAATTCGAAAAATCTTGGTCTGGCTGAGATCGCTGACAAGTCGGCACAGCGCCTGGCTTCCGGATTTTCCCGGACAGCCCGGCAATCAGGCCTGAAAATTGAGACCTGCAGTGAAAAAATCGACCTGTCTGAACTCGGCATCGGACACACCAGTTGCATTGATGGTGAACTCATCCAAAGACTCTCAGGCAAAGCACTTGAATTTCGCAAGGACAAGCATCAGCGGCCGGAGTGCGGGTGCGCTCAGAGCAGGGATATCGGATCCTATAACACCTGCAGGCATGGCTGTCTTTATTGTTATGCTTCTGATAGTGACATCGCTGTATTGCAAAGGGCGGAACTGCATGATCCTGATTCTTCCATTCTGGTTGGACAGTTGACGGAAATGAATCTTAGAAGCCCTCAACCACCATTCCATCCCTGAGGAAAATCGTTCTCTGCGCGTAAGCCGCGATGTCATGCTCGTGTGTGACCAGGATGATTGTATTGCCCTTTTCGTGCAGGCCCTTGAGGATTTCCATGATTTCATAGCTGGATTTCGTGTCAAGATTACCAGTAGGCTCGTCTGCCAGTATGATCGCGGGATTATTGATCAGCGCACGGGCGATCGCCACCCGCTGGCGCTGCCCGCCTGACAATTCAGCAGGAAGATGGGTTCCCCGTTCCGATAACCCTACATGCGATAATGCTTCCAATGCACGTTCTCTACGCTCCCTCACTGCCACATTGCTGTAAATGAGAGGCAGTTCCACATTCCCGGCCGCACTTACCCGGGGCAGCAGGTTGAAAGTCTGGAAAACGAAACCTATCTCCCGGTTTCTGACTCCTGCCATTTCTTCGTCTGAGAGCGAACTCACATTCTGGTTGTTCAGGATATATGTGCCGGAAGTCGGCGTGGAAAGCAGTCCCAGGATATCCAGCAGGGTAGTCTTACCGGAACCGGATTTTCCCATGATGGCGACCATTTCTCCTTTATTGATCAGAATATCCACGCCTTTCAGGGCTTCGACCTTGACCTTTCCCATGTCATAGATTTTGACCAGTTTTTCGGTTCTGATGACTTCCATTGGAAAATTCTATCAAATCCTGAAAGATAAGGGAAATTTTAGAATGATAATAAAAAAGGAGCCTCAGTAGAGACTCCTTTTGTCCTGTCTGTCTAAATCACTTCAGCAGTTTGCCGGTCACTGCCTGCACGTTGAAAGTGTATCCGGCGCTGGTCGTGAAGTGATAACAGGGTTCAAGCACCTGCTCGCCCTCTGTGGAATATGGGGGAGAATTGTAGCCCAGAGAACAATGGTCGATATTGATCTTGATCGCACCTTTAATGGAGGCTGCGATGGAGTCTGCTGCCAGTGCCAATGCTTTCACCGGGTTGAGGAGAGCGGTATTGGCCTTGGAGTCAGGTAGGTTCTTGAGTTTTCTCCAGAGATAACTGTATGAAATTACGCCATGATTACCCATCAGGACACTGATCCCATCTCCACCTCTGCCTGAAATTTCCACGCCATCATGAAGGCGGGTGAATTTGAACAGGTAATTGATTATATGCTTGCCTGAAGCATCAAATCTGGAAATGGGAATGATCTGCGAGAGAACCGCGTCAGAAGGGAGACCGCCATTTCTGGCGATGAAATCCAGGACCTGGCCGTAGAATGCCCTGGAATTTGCGCACAAAGTATCTTCGCTGTCTGCAGTGTCGAGCAGCACACGGCCTGACGGCCATTGTTCAGAACAAAAAAGCCCTCTTGAATTGCACTTTGAAACGAGTGTATCGTCCGGCGAAGCGGCGAGTCCGGGAAGACTTGAACCTCCCCTGACTGTGGTGAAAGAATAGCTGACCTTTGGATTGAGGAATGTCGGTTTGTCGATTTTTTCAAACTGGCGGACGCTGCTGTCACTGACTTCAGGGTCAGTAGGACAGTAATCGTCATCCGGTCCCGGCCAGGGTGGAATAATATCAGGGATCGGAGGAATGTAAGGCGAGGGACTTGGGCTGGGGTTCGGAGGATAAGGATTGGGATTAGGAGCTGGGCCGGGATTGGGAGCTGGATTCGGGTTTGGATTCGGACCTGGATTGGGATTGGGTGCCGGGTTAGGGTTTGGGTTGGGGTTTGGATTCGGTCCTGGGTTTGGGTTCGGATTCGGATTAGGATTGGGATTGGGACCAGGGTTAGGGTTAGGATTCGGGTTATTACCGTTAAGCTGCTTGATCAGCTGCTCGCCCTCTTCCTTGGTCAGCACACCATTTTTCACCGCATTGTTGATTGCATTAATGTCTGATTTCAGAATCGCGTTCTTCAATTTGGCTGGTGTGTTGGCAGGCAGGGCCAGGTAATGGTTAACCATGGCTTGATAGGCCGGAAACGCAGGAGACTGTCTGGACTTTTGAAAGTCGTTTTCCACGAACTGGTAAAATCTGGGGGAATCTCCGTCAGCTGAGTAATATGCGTCAGCAGTCTGCACACACCAGCGGTCATCCAGACCTCCGTTACATTCCACATTAGCTTTTTTCCAGGCAGAGGCAAATTCCTTGGGGTCAGCGTCCACTGACAGTCCGCTGACAGCTTTAGCATAAATCGAAGCCACATCATCGTCAGGTCCATCGAATGATTCCATGAAGTATCCGTTGACTGTTTTCAATCCTTTGCCGAAGCAGTGTTTCCAGATGTCTCTCTGAACTGTCAGGCAGGAAGCCCAGATCACGTGCTTGACATTTGTGCCGTTGAATTCGTCGTGTGTGAACATATCGCCGGAAAAAGCTACCAGGCCTTCATTTCCATGGCCTGTAAAATATAAAAAATCAACCGCTTTGTCCGGATTGAACATGGATTTCTGGATGCCGCCGTTCTCAGTGAGCGACTCGCAGTCATAGCCGGAAGCTCCCATCTTGTCTTTCCAGATATAGGCATCGTTGTTGGAGAGGTTTCCCCCGTCATCTGCCAGGATCCTGGTGTTTTTGGCCTGGAGCGTACCCAGAATCAGGAACAGAAAAAGTAAAACACAGGTCTTGAAATTTCTCATTCTTTCCCCCTGCATGAAATCTATTTAAAGTATACTCACTATATGCAGCAGGGGCAAGAGTAAAGTAGACTACGCTGTATTCCCGATCAGGGGACATAATCATAATCCAGCTCCCCATCTCCATCCATGTAGATCCAGTAACCGTGATATATGTGCAGCTTCTTCAGGGTGCTGAAATCCATGGCAGGGGTGTTCAGGAAGGTGCGGAACCCCTCGTTCCCGTCAACAGCATCGCGATAGAAACCCATAATGTATTTTACCTTGCCTCCTGGCAGACTGGGATTTGCATTGAAAATGGAGTCGATCACTGTGCCTGTCTGATCAAGGCTGTAGGGCAAGGCTTTATCCTCATTTTTCCAGTAACCTGCCAGGTTCCAGCCTGATCCGAGTTGTCTTTCCGTGCCTGCCTGGACAGCTGATCCTGCCACATTGAGAGCTGCATCAGCAGTCATGTAAACCCAGTAACCGTGATATCCGTCCATTGTTTTCAGGGTGGAGAACTGCCGCAGATTATCAAAGTTCATATATGTACGGAAACCTTCTGATCCAGTGTCATCCGGACTTCTGAAAAAGCCCAGCACATACCGCATCTCAGGAATCGACGCGAAGAGTTCGTCCACAGTCTGAAGGGTTGGCTGCACTCCGAGTGAGATCAGATTCCAGCCGGTTTTCAGCTGGATGGCTCCTCCCTTTTCCGCACTCTCTCCCAGATCGAGTCTCAGAAACTGGTTCGGAGTGAACGTGGCTGTCCGGCATACTTGCACTCCATTCACCAGGAAAGTGACAGGCTCTTCAGGCAGGCATCCTTCATCGATACTTTCAGTCAGGGCGCTGTCGCCGTAAATTGTCAGGTTCCCGTATCTGCCTGATTCAGTAACTGTGAATTTTCCGCAGATTAATCCGTCAGAATCCAGGGCAGTTACTACATCGCCGGGTACGGCAGGTTCTGCAATACCGTCGCTGTCATGATCTAGAGACAGGCTGCCGTATACGAACATCGCGAGATTGCTGAGACTGTATGCCGGGATTTCAGTCAGAATGATGTCCTGGTCTGAGAGTGAGTCAATGAGATTTGCTTCTCTGGTTCCAGGATAATAACCGTCACAGTAAGCGATCAGCCTGTATGTGCCGGCACCGACTCCGCTGAAACCATACACTCCGCTGCTGTCAGTATTTGTTTCCAGGAGCTTTTTACTGCGCTGCCATAGGCTGACTTTCGGGCAGACACAGGGGTCTGCCCCTACCACATTGCCGCTGATACTCAGGGCAGACTGCGGTGCATTATTCACTGCGCCCAGGTCGTATTGAGCATAAAATCCGTCGCTTAGCCCGTCATTCGCTTTCAGTCTCAAAAGCACGGCTGCAGCATTGACCTGAAAATCCGTGCAGGAATCCCAGATAAAGGAGTGATCCGTGCCTGCCGGAGTTGAGCTCAGTTCAGTGACTGCAGTTCCGGATTTGGCTGTGCATTTGTTCCAGTAGCTTCCATTGTCCAGCGAATACTGTACTGTAAGGTTGCAAATATCACCATTATCCAGCAGCCTGTAATTCAGAGAAATGTCGCCCGAATTTCCGGCTGCTGACACAAGGCTTATGCAGGGCAGCGTATTCTGCCCCACTGCTTCAGCAGCGGTATAGAGAATATTGTATCCGCAAATGTTAGGTCCGCCCACACGCACATAATATGTGCCTGCGCTCAAGTTTTTCAGGCTGATCATGGAGTAATAACCGCTCCCATAGTCGTCATTCCCGGCCAGCTTGACCTGATCCGCATCATAAAGCCCCAGCCAGGTGTCGCCTCCGTCGCCGCTCGTTTCCACGGTAATGCTTGAATCCCTGTCAATCGTGAATCCGAACCAGTCCGCATCACTGGCCGGAGAGATAGACAGGCCTGTCAGGGGTAATCCATTGACCAGAGTGAAGGCGACCAGGTAATCGTCGTTAGGTTCCAGGCAGTCGCCTGTGACGGAGTTTTCCTTTGCTCCGTCTTCAAGCCTGACCGTATAAGAAGGGCCACCGCCATTGGTGAGGCTGTCGCAGACCAGGCTGTCGCCTGAGACAGAGAGCTTCAGGATCGCTTCCTGCAGCGTATCGTCCAGAAAGTTGTACCAGATTTCAGTTGCGATGTCCGGCTCTGCTGCTCTGGCCGGTGCTCCGCCGAATGCAGGGCCTATAGCCAGAGCCATTACTATGGGCACAGAGATTCCGTCATCCCGCTGCAGGCTATTGACTCCTGCTGCCAGGATCTCTTTGATCCCATCTGTATTGATGTCATGGAGCAGGATTGAATAGAGATGTCCGGGGTTCCAATGCCTGCAGATCAATGTAGCGTCAGCTTCATAAACGCAGATCATGGCAGGAAAATAATATTTATGCCGGCAGAGCAGCACTACTTCCAGGGAAGAGTCGTGATCCACATTGCCGATCGCCCAGCCGTTGATCACGTAATTATTGCCTGGCCAGTAGGGAGAAATGTCGATGGCCACAGAACCTAAACCAAGAATATTTCC